>CAXNJC010000215.1:0-3996 GCA_964202525.1 Pirellulales bacterium | reverse complement strand
ACGTGCTTCCGCTCCAACAGCGCCAGCGCGAACGCCTGGTCGTCGAAGGCGGCGAGGCCGCCGGGCAGCCGCTCCGCGTGCACGCGGACGAACGCGTACATCGCCCCCTCCGGTGCCACCACCGAGAGCCAGCGGCTCCCGGCCACCGCCCCGAGCATCGCCGCCCGCGTGGCATGCAGCCGCCCACCCGGCCGCGTGAGGTCGAAGATCGACTGGTGTCCGCCGAGCGCCGTCTGCACCGCGAACTGGCCGGGCACGTTCGAGCAGAGCCGGAGGCTGGCGAGCAGCTCCACCGCCTGGAGGTAGTCGCGGGCGTGCTCGCGCTCGCCGGAACACACCAGCCAGCCCACCCGCAGGCCGCAGGCGCGATACACCTTGCTGAGCCCCGAGAACGTCAGGCAGAGCGTCTTCTTGACGAGCGTGGCCAGCGGCACGAACTCCGCCCCGTCATAGAGCATCTCGTCGTAGATCTCGTCGCCGCAGAGCACGAGATGCTTGCGCTCGGCGATGCCGGCGAGCGCCGTGAGCACCTCGCGGGAATAGACGGCGCCGGTGGGGTTGTTGGGATTGATGACCACCAGGGCCCGCGTGCGCTCGGTGACGAGGGCCTCGATCTCGGCGGGATCGGGCACGAAGCCCCGCTCGGGCCGGCAGGGGTAGTGCACCGCCTTGGCCCCGTGGATCACCACGCTGGCCGTCCAGAGCGGGTAGTCGGGGCTCGGCACGAGCACCTCGTCGCCCGGGTTCAGGAGCGCCCGCATGGCGATCATGATCAGCTCGCTGACACCGTTGCCGATGAACACGTCGTCGGCGGTGACGTCCATCACGCCCCGGTTCTGCTGCTGCATCACCACGGCCTCGCGGGCCGGGAAGATCCCCTTCTGGTGCGAGTAGGGATCGGCCTGGTGGAGATTTTCGACGATCGCCACCCGCATCGATCCCGGCATCCGGAAGCCGAACGCCCCGGGGTTGCCGATGTTGAGCTTCACGATCTCGTGCCCCTCCCGCTCGAGTTGCTCGGCGCGGCGGGCGAGGGCGCCCCGGATCTCGTACTTGACGTCGTGCAGGTGCTCGGAGGCGCGGAGGGGGCGAAGCGTCATGGCATGATCCTCGAGGCGAGCCATCCTACAACGGCGGCTCGCGGTGGATGGGGGGTCAGCCGCCGAGGGCGGCGGTGAGCCGCGGCCACGGCATCGGCAGCCAGGGCACAGCGGCCGCGAGCGTGGTCGGCACGCGGGCGGCGTCGTGGCCACGGCGGGGCAGGGCGTCGGCGTCTTCCGTCGCCCGCTCGACGGCCTGACTGAGCCGCTCAAGCCAGTCCGGCACCTCGACCCCGGACCCGCTGGCGAGCCCGAGCATCGCCATCGACCGCTGTTCGAGGGCCGCCCCGGCGCCGGCCGGCGAGCCGGTGAGCAACTCGGCCACCGCGGGCTCGACGAGCGCCTCGAGCTCGTCCTGCTCGAGCATCGCGGTGAAGGGCCGACGCACGCGGTCGCCGATGCTCGCGAGTCTCACGCTCCAGTGCCCCTCGAGGTGGTCGAGCCGCTTGATGAGGCCGCCGGCGGTGTCGCGGGTTTCCTCGCGGAGCCGTTCCCTCCAGGCCTCCGCGGCGGCGGCGGCGCCCCGCCGGGCGAGCACGCGATGCGCCATCGTGACCGGCCGGAGTGTCCACGCGATGCGGTCGTGCTCGGCCTTCACGCGGAGGTAGTCGAGAAGAATGTGGAGGCACTCGCCGCGGTCCGACTGCGTGGTCGTCGAGTTCCAGTCGCGATACTCGGCATGGTTCTCCGCCACGCTCTCGAGCACGAGCCGCAGTCGCGACACCGCCTGCTTCACGGGGAGCGCGCCGGATCTCAGATCCTCGAGCAGCCGTTCCGGCCGGCGACCGGCCGGCAGGTCGTCGTCGGCGTCGCTCCGGTCGAGCAGCTGGTCGAGCCAGTGGCCCACGCCACCGCGGAGGATGCCGCGGAGCGACGACGGCGACAGCACGTGCTGCGTAAACAGCCCCGCGCCGTACCGCTCGACGAACTCCCGCGTCACCGCGAACGAGCGGTCGTCCCGCAGCCGTTCGAGCACCGATAGCCGCAGCTGGCGGGCATGGGTGAGCCAGGTTTCGAGGAGCCGTGGCACCAGGAGCGCCAGGCCGTCGAGGATGCGGATGGTCCGCGCGGCCTCGTCGCCGTTGTCGGTTGCGGCGCTTTCCACGATCCGCTCCACGAGCGCCGTCGTGGCGGCCTCGAATACCCGGTCGAACTCGCTGACGCTCGCCCCGCCCGCGGGCCGGCGGCTCTCGAGCGACTTCGCGAGCTGCACCACGCCGATCGTCTCGCTCACGAGGCCCACCCGGGGCAGGCAGGTGGCCATCCGCTCCAGCAGCCGCTCGCGGCCCCGGGCCCGGACGACGCGGTCGGGGCGGCCTCCCCGCGCGAGCGGGACATAGAGCACGGGCCGGCCCACGAGCCGCTCGCAGACCGTGCGGCAGTGCTCCGCGGCGGCGGTGGCGTCGCCGCGGATGCAGGCGGCGAACAGCCGACCGACGACCCCGGCCGACCGGTCGCCGTCGGCCGTGAAGGCCCGCCGCGCGGAGAGCATCCAGAGCGTCTCGCCCGCCTGCACGGCCGCCTCGATGAGCCGCTCCGCGGCGGCGTCGCGCTGCCAGCGGAGTCGGTCGAACTCGGCGGCCGACATGCCGGGCGGAGGAACCTGATCCCGGAGGGCCACGATCGTCGCGGCCCGGACCATCGTCCGCCGCAGTCCGCGAAAAGACTGACGCCAGCCGTTCACGACGTCGAGCTCGTCAGCGTCGGCCGCGCGGCCCGCCGCGGCGTCGCTCGAGCACCAGGCCGTGACCGCGGAGCGGAACAGCCGCAGCACGCCGCGAAGAAACTCCGCCGAGTCTTCGATCATCGCCACGTCGCCGGTCGTACCGCCGGGGGCATCCATGTCGATCATGCCGCCGTCCACGCCGTCGTCGGCCGAGTCGCGCCAGACCATCGATTCGTAGGCGGCCGCCAGCCGCTCCTCGTCGTCGCCGGCCTCGCCGTCGTCGTCGTCCTCGGCACTGCGGTGGCCGCTGCGGCCGGGGGCGATCGCGGCCGCGGCGATCACGTCGACGACGCCGCCGATGTTGGCCTCGACCCGCTCGAGAAACCTCCGCACGCGGAGCTGGCCGTCCGGCGTCGAATCCTGGCAGGCGTGGGCGATCCAGCGGGCGGCCGATGCCAGCCATGCCGGGCCGGAACGGCCGATGGCGTCGCCCTCGAGCAGCGATGCCCAGTGCACGAGCAGGCCCGCGCCGCCTTCGAGGTCGCCTTCGTCGAGGAGGGTGGCCGCCGCCTGGGCGTGGCTGCGGGGCGACGAGAACGCCGCCACTTCGTCCCGCCAGAACGCCGGGGGCGGGGCCGCCGTGCCGTGGTCCCGCCTGCGGCCGAGCGCCCCGATCACCTCCCGGGCCGACTCGAGGCACTCGCGGCCCGAGAGATGGGGCACGCCCGACACGGTGGTCGTCGCGTAGCGGTCCCACCACGCGGCGAGTTTCGCGAGGGTGGCCTCGGCGCGGGCTGCGGCCGCCGCGTCGCCCGTGAGGCTCGCCTGCCGCCACGCGGTGGCGTAGCCGTCCATGATGGCCTCGGTGGCGGAGACGAGATCGGAGACCCGTGGATCGGGCAGGCTCTCTCCGCTGCCCTCGTGCAGCGGAAACTGTCCCGACAGGCCGAGGATGTTCCACGGGTCGACGACGGCGCCGCAGTCGATGGCCCGCAGCAGGAGGTCTTCCGCGCGGCTGAGTTCGTCGACGGCAGCCGCGCTGGTGCGGTGCCGCCAGAGCTGCTGCTGCGCGGCGACCACGTGCCCGGTGATCCGGGCGAGCAGGCGGGCCGACGCCGCCGGCACCGCTGCCACCAGCCGCTCGGCCGCCTCGGCCCGGCCCAGCTTGGCGAGCGCCGCGGCGAGCGCGACGTTTTCCACCTGGCGGGCCCGCCGGCCCGCGAGCACGGC
>CAXNJC010000214.1:0-3998 GCA_964202525.1 Pirellulales bacterium | reverse complement strand
CCCGAGGAGACCGAGGCCGCGGCGACCACGCGGCCGCCTAGTCTTAGAACGGGCGGGACGACCGGCGGGGGCAAGCGGCCGCCCGTCAACCGCCCGAATGGCCAATGCGTTCACGGAAGCGGCACGGTATCCTGTGACGGTGGCGGGTCGCGCCTGTCGTGATCCGGAGCATTGCCCGGGGACCATCATCATGTCTGGCCAGCGGATTCTCGCCGTCCTCACGCTCGCCGCCGCCGCGGTCGGCCGTACGATCGCCGCCCCTCCTCAGGATCTCCCCCTCGAGCCGATCTTCAACGGCAGGGACCTCAGCGGCTGGAAGGCACCTGAAGGCCCGTTCTGGAGGGTCGAGGAGGGCACGCTCGTGGGCGAGAACGACGCGGCGCTCAAGGGCTCGATGCTCTACACCGACCGGGCCTACGGCGATGTCGTGGTCGAGGCCGACTGCCGTTTCTCGGGCGAGATCGACAGCGGCATCATGGTCCGTAAGCCCGAACTGCAGGTGCAGATCGGCGTGTCACGGAGCCTGAAGCGCGACATGACCTGCTCGTTCTACACGGGCAAATACCCCGAGGAGGCCCGGGCCCCCCGCGCCGCCGACCTGCTGAAGCCGGGCGACTGGAACCGGATCCGTCTGGAGGCCCGGGGCGACACGTTCACGGTGTGGCTCAACGGCGAGCAGGTGTCGTCGTTCACCAACGCGAAGTATGACGGGCCAGCGCCGATCGGTCTCCAGATCCACGCCGGCCTGCCGATGAAGGTGGAGTTCCGCAACATTCGCGCCCTCGCCCTGTGATGGCGGGCCATTTTTCCCCGGAGCGTTCGTCCATGCCCTCGACCCGCCGCCTCGATCCCACCCGCCGCGATTTCGTGGAGCGGGCGCTGGCCCTCGCCGGCGCCGCGCTGGCCGGCACCGCCTCCCGGGCGGCCGACGAGCCCGCCACGTCCACCGACAGGCCCTCCGGCAAGGTTCGGGTGGCGGTGATCGGCTGCAACGGCCAGGGAGGCGGCCACATCGGCGAGTGGCTCGCCAACCGCGACGTCGAACTCGTCGCCGTGTGCGACTGCGATCCGGCCGCGTACGACAAGCAGGGCAAGCGGTTCGAGAAGGCGGACCGCACGCCGGAGTACGTCAAGGACGTGCGAGCGCTCCTCGACCGTAAGGACATCGACGCCGTCTCCATCGCCACCCCCAACCACTGGCACGCCCTGATGGCCGTGTGGGCCATGCAGGCAGGGAAGGACGTCTACGTCGAGAAGCCCTGCAGCCACAACGTCGACGAGGGCCGCGTGATCACGCAGTGGGCCCGGAAGCTCGGCCGGATGTGCCAGATGGGCGTGCAGAGCCGGAGCATGTCGGGCACCCGGAAGATGATGGAGTTCGTGAAGTCGGGGAAGCTCGGTCCCGTGAAGGCCGCCCACGCGATCTGTTTCAGGCAGCGCGACAGCATCGGCCTGGTCGAGACGCCGGCCCCGCTCCCGCCGGGCCTCGACTTCGACCTCTGGGCCGGCCCGGCGCCGAAGGTGGTGCCGGTTCGTAAGCGGCTTCACTACGACTGGCACTGGACGCACGTGACCGGCAACGGCGACCTCGGCAACCAGAATCCGCACGAACTCGACAAGTGCCGCTGGGCCCTCGGCAAGCAGGAACTGCCGAAGCGGGTCGTGAGCCTCGGCGGCCGCCTCGGCTACGTCGACAACGGCGACGTGGCCAACAGCCAGGTGACGATCTACCAGTGGGACGACGCGATCATCGTCTCGGACGTCCGCGGCCTGCCGCAGAAGACGCCGGTGACCTTCGGGCTGAAGACGAAGAATCCGCTGGAGAAGGCCTGCGCCGTGATCTACGGCACCGAGGGCTTCGTGGTCTGCCCCAACTACACGTCGGGCGTGGCCTTCGACTACGACGGCCACGAACTCGGCAAGTGGGAGGGGGGCAGCTACCAGCAGCACTTCGCCAACTTCGTCGGCGCCGTCAAGAGCCGCCGCCACCAGGACCTCCACCTCGACGTCGAGGATGGCCATTGGTCGAGCGCCCTGGCGCACCTGGGCAACGTCTCGTGGGCGCTCGGCGAAGCCGTGCCGGTCGATGGCCGGCCGAAGCTCGCCGCCGATGATCCGCGGGTCAAGGCGTCGCTCGACACCTTCGAGACGTACCTGAAGGACAACGCCGTCGACGTCTCCAAGACGAAGCTCACCCTGGGGCGCGAACTGGCGATCGACCCGGTCACCGAGACGTCGGCCGATCCCGAGGCCGCGCGGCTGTTCACCCGCGAGTATCGCCAAGGGTACGAGCTGCCGCGTGTCTGACGAGGCCTCGCGGGCCACCTTCGCCGCACCGTCCGAGCCATGGTCCTCGATCCGCACGACGCCGACTCCACCGATTCCGGGCTCGGCTTCACGGGCCTGACCGCGTTCGGGCCGTCGATCGGCCGCGTCCCCGAGGATGCCCGGCTCGCCCCGGGCACGATCGTCGACGACGTCACGATCACCCGCTTCCTCGCCGCAGGGGGCATGGGCTGCGTCTACGAGGGCACGCAGGGGATCCCGGCCCGCACGGTCGCCGTGAAGGTGCTGCGGCCGGGGTCGTTGTCGCCCACCGCCGCCCGCCGGTTTCTCCACGAGGCCCACGTGCTCGGGCGACTGTCGCATCCCGGCATCGCCCACATCTACTCCGTCGGCATGCACCGCACCGCCGAGGGCACGCTGCCGTGCTTCGTGATGGAATATGTGGAGGGCGGAGCGCCGATCACTGCGGCCGCCGCGGCCCGGCGGCTCCCGCTCCGCGAACGGGTCCGGCTCTTCCGCGAGGTCTGCCAGGCGGTGGCGCACGGGCACCAGAAGGGCGTGATCCACCGGGATCTCAAGCCGAGCAACATCCTCGTCGGCGCCGACGGGCGGCCGAAGGTCATCGACTTCGGCGTGGCCCGCTGCACGGA
Source organism: Pirellulales bacterium (assembly GCA_964202525.1). Lineage (GTDB taxonomy): Bacteria > Planctomycetota > Planctomycetia > Pirellulales > UBA1268 > QWPN01. The sequence goes on along the minus strand of CAXNJC010000214.1, from coordinate 1,062 downwards.
CGGCGACGCGGCGCTGACGACCATGCACACTGCGGTCGGCCAGCTCGTGGGCAGCCTCCACTACATGAGCCCCGAGCAGTTCGAGGAGGCGGCCGACGACGTCGACGTCCGCGTTGACGTCTACTCGCTCGGCGTCGTGCTCCACGAGCTGCTCGTTGCGCGGCTGCCCTACGACGTCGTCGGCAAACCGGTGCACCGGGTCGCCAGCGTGGTCCGCGAGGTCGAGCCGCGCCGAATCGGCCTGCACGATCGGCAGCTCCGCGGCGACCTCGAGACGATCGTCGCCACGTGCCTCGAGAAGGACCGGACCCGGCGGTATTCCAGCGCCGCCGAACTCGAGGCGGATCTCGGACGCTGGCTCGCGGGGGAGCCGATCGCGGCGGCCCGCCCGGGGCTGGCTGAGTCGCTCGTCCGCCTCGCCCGCCGCCACCGGATCGCGGCGGTCGCCGTCGCCGCGGTCACGGCGGCCGTCCTCGCCGGCACCGCGGGCGTCGCGATATTCGCCCTGCGGGCCGACCAGGCGCGGCGGGAGTCGCTGGAGCTGGCTCGCGAGGCGGCGGCCGGCCGGGAGTCGGCGCGGCGGGAACGCGACCGGGCCGACACCGAGGCCGCGATGGCCAAGCGGCTGCTGGCGGTGGCCAACCTCCGATCCGTGCAGTTCGCCCTCGCCGAGGACAACCGCCAGGCCGCGCGACGCCTGCTCGTCGACACCGCCGACATGCTGCCCGGCGCCCCGCCGCTCGAGATTCGCTGCCTGGCCGCGGACGTGGACGACGCCACCGACGTAATCGCGACCCAGGGCCCGGTGAGCGCGGTCGGCTTCGCACCGGACGGCGGCACGTTGGGCATCCGCGCGCGTGCCGGACTGACCAACGACATCTCGCCGATGCGTCCGGAGCTGGGCATGAGCCCGGCGACGCTCCACGGACACGACGCCGAGACGACCACCTTGCTCGAGCTCGGCTCGGGCCGCCGCGTGCCGCTGCCGGAAGGCGCCGGCTGGCCGGCGGCGTGGCGGGCCCACGGCCGCACCGTCGCCGACGCCGACGCCCGCGAGCGACT
>CAXNJC010000213.1:0-4018 GCA_964202525.1 Pirellulales bacterium | reverse complement strand
AGGCTCCGGGGTGGAGCGAATCGCCCCACCCACGCCCCCGGGGACGGCACCTACCGCCGGGCCCCTGACTGACCCGGAGAAGGGCCCGGCCGTCTGCTAGCCTGCCCGCCATGGAAGCGATTCTGGACGAGGCGCTGGCGTGGCTCCGGCACCTCTGGCCCCACCTCACCGCCGCAGCCCTGTTCGGCCTCAGTCTCGCCGCGTCGGTGCACGCCATCCTCGTGAAGCGGGACACCCGCTCCACGATCGGGTGGGTAGGCCTGATCTGGCTCTCCCCCGGCCTGGGGCCTCTTCTCTATGCGCTGCTGGGTGTGAACCGGATCCGATCGCGGGCCACGCAACTGCGGGCCGGCCAGGCGAGGATCACCCACGAACTGGAGCCCGCGGTGGCCTCGGTCGAGCGGCTGCGGGAGGCGATCGGCCCCGACGACTCCCCGCTCCGGTCGCTCGCCACGCTGGTGGGCAACGTCACCGACCGACCGCTGGTGGATGGCAACTCCATCGGGGTGCTGGCTGGCGGCGACGAGGCCTATCCCCAGATGCTCGAGGCCATCGACGGGGCCTCGCGCAGCGTGGCAATCGCTTCCTACATCTTCGACAACGACCCCACCGGCCGGATCTTCGCCGAGGCACTGGGGCGGGCGACGACCCGCGGCGTCGAAGTCCGGGTGCTCATCGATGGCATCGGAGCCGCCTACACCTGGCCCTCGATCACCCGCACGCTGGCGGCCCGGGGAGTCCACGTGGCGCGGTTCTTGCCCACCACGGTCCCCTTCTACTTCCCCTACGCCAACCTCCGCAACCACCGCAAGATCATGGTGGTCGACGGCCGGATCGGGTTCACGGGAGGGCTCAACATCCGCGACGGTTGCTGGCTCGCCCACGCGCCGGCCCATCCCGTCCACGACACCCACTTCCGGATCGTGGGTCCGGTCGTCGCGCAGCTGCTGGAGGTGTTTGCCGAGGACTGGGCCTTCGCCGCCGAGGAGACGCTCGACGGCCCCGCGTGGCGGCCCGTGCTCGAACCCGTCGGCGGCATGCTCGCCCGCGGCATCCGGTTCGGCCCCGACGACCCCGACATCGGCCGGATCAAGCTGGTGCTCGTCGGGGCGCTCGCGGCGGCCCGCACGTCGGTGCGGATCATGACGCCCTACTTCCTTCCGGACGACGCCATCTTCCAGGCGCTCGACGTGGCCGCCATGAGCGGCGTCACGGTCGACATCGTGATTCCGGAGGAGAACAACCTCGCCCTCGTCGGCTGGGCGAGCGACGCGGTGCTCTGGCAGGTGCTCGCCCGGGGCTGCAACGTCTGGATGTCGCCGCCGCCGTTCGAGCACACGAAGCTGCTGGTCGTGGACGGGGCGTGGGCGATGTTCGGCAGCGGTAACTGGGACGAGCGGAGCATGCGGCTCAATTTCGAGTTCAACGTCGAGACCTACGACCGCGGGCTCGCGGCCCGGCTCGACGACCGCGTGGCGGGCGTGATCGCGCGGTCCCGGCGCCGGACGCTCGCCGAGATGGACGGCCGCAGCCTGCCCGTGCGGCTGCGGGACGGCGTGGCCCGGCTGCTGAGCCCGTATCTCTGACGGCGCATCGAAGCCCCGAGTTGCGCGGACGAGCCGCCGGGGTGGACCACGCGGCGCGGGTTCAGCCGCACGGCGGCGGCATGGCGGCAGCGGGCCCTCGTGGCTAGAGTGAGCAGCGTGATGCCCGAGCAGCCGAACGCGTCGCCGACGTCCGCCACGTGGGAGCAGCGCTGGCATCCGCTTCGCGAGGAGTGGGTGCTGTTCACGGCGCACCGCGGCGGGCGGCCGTGGAACGGCGAACTCAAGCGGCCCGACACCGGTGCGGCTCCGGCGTATGACCCCGCGTGCGCCCTCTGCCCGGGAAATGCCCGCCTCGGCGGCACCAACCCGGCCTACGCCGGCGTGCATTGGTTCACGAACGACCTGCCCTGCTTCGGCCCCGACGCGCCGCTGCCCGGCGACGACGACGACCTCTACCTCCGACGACCTGCGACCGGCACGGCCGAGGTGGTCTGCTACCACCCGGATCATGCCCGAACGATGGCCGAACTCTCGGCCGCCGAGGTGCGGGCCGTGGTCGACCTCTGGACCGACCGCACCCGCGTGCTCGCGGCCCGTCCCGAGGTCGGCCAGGTGCTGATCTTCGAGAACAAGGGCTCGGCGGTCGGCACGTCGAACCCGCATCCGCACTGCCAGATCTACGCCGGCGGACTCGTCTACGGCCACTTGGCGCGGGAGGTCGAGAGCGGCCGGCGGCACCACGCCCGCACCGGCGGATTCCTGGGCCAGGCGATCCTCGCCCGCGAACTCGCCAGCCCGCGGGTGATCGCGGACAACTCCAGCTTCGTCGCCTGCGTCCCCTGGTTCGCCCGCTACGCCTACGAGGTGCTCGTGCTGCCCCGCCGCCAGGTGTCGTCGCTCACCGATCTTGCCGCCGAGGAGCGGCAGGGCCTCGCCGACATGCTCCGCGAGGTGGCGATCCGCTACGACAACCTCTGGCGGATGCCCATGCCCTACGTGATGGCGGTGCACCAGGCCCCGTGCGACGGCGGCGACCACGGCACGTTTCCCTTCCACGTCGAGTTCCATCCGCCGCTCCGCACGCCCGACACGCTCAAGTACCTCGCAGGCCCGGAGGTGGGCGGCGGCTCGATGACCAACGAGTCGAATCCCGACGACAAGGCGGCGGAACTGCGGGCCGCCGCGGGCCCGCACCACGCAGCGGCACGAGGAGATGCACCATGACGCCGTCGCGGCTCGATCGCCTGCGAAACCTGCTCTGCCGCCTCCAGGACACCGTCCGCGCGAGACTGATCGCGGCCCGCGACGAGCAGCCGGCCGAGGCGCTCGCCGGGATCGCCGCGGAGACCGCGGCCGACACGATCTACCGGATCGACCGTGTGAGCGAGGAGGCGATCCTCGACTGGTTCGACGCCGAGTGGCCGGCCGACAGCCCGGTGGAGCTGGTCATGGAGGGAGCCGAGGGGGGCGACGCCCACACGTTCCCGCGGGGCACGCCCGCCGCGCGGACCGAGTTCGTCTGCATCCTCGACCCGATCGACGGCACGCGGAACCTGATGGTCGACAAGCGATCGGCCTGGGTGCTGGCGGCGCTGGCCCCGCGGCGGCCCGCCGTCACGCGGCTGGGCGACGTGGTCGTGGCCGCGATGACCGAACTGCCGGTGACCAAGCAGTGGGCGTCGGACCAGATCAGCGGCGTCCGCGGCTGCGGCCCGGGCGGCCTGATCGCCGAGCGGATCGACGTGCGCACCGGCGGCCGCGCGCCGCTCGCCGTGCGGCCCTCGCGGGCGACCGACTTCCGGCACGGCTTCGCGTCACTCGTGCGATTCTTCCCGGCGGGCAAGTCGCTGCTCGCGCGGGTCGAGGAGGAACTCTGGCGCGAACTCCACGGCCCCGATCCGGGGAGGTCGCCGCTGGTGTTCGACGACCAGTACATGACGACCGGCGGCCAGGTCTACGAACTCATGGTGGGCCACGACCGGATGCTGGGCGACCTGCGGCCGCTGGCCCATCGCCGGCTCGGCATCGACTCGGCGTTGGTCTGCCATCCCTACGACATCTGCACGTCGCTCCTGCTCGAGGAGGCCGGAGGCATCGTGGAGAACCCGTGGGGGCAGCCGCTCGATGTGCCGCTCGACACCACGTCGCCGGTCGCATGGATGGGCTATGCCAACCCGGCACTCGCCGCCACGGTGCGGCCGATCATCGCGCGGCTCGCCCGGGAGTACCTGGGATGACCGCGGAGTGCGCCGAGGGGCGGGCCCCGGGGCGATTCGACGTGCTCGGCGGAGTCGCCGACTACAGCGGCTCGCTCGTGCTCCAGATGCCGATCGCAGCCACGACCCGGGTGAGGCTCGCGACGCTCCCGGAACCGGCGATTCACGTCACGAGCCACGGCCGCGCGGCGGTGGCCGTGCCGGCGACGGCGTGCGACGCGGTCGCCACGTCTACGGGGGATGCCGCAGCGGGCC
>CAXNJC010000212.1:0-4023 GCA_964202525.1 Pirellulales bacterium | reverse complement strand
CCGGCCAGTCGCGGCTCCTCGAGCATCGCCGTCCACGCATCGACGAGCACGCCGAGGTTCGCGTTGCGATCGATGGCCTCCAGGGCGTCGAGCGTGCAGGCAGCGGCGGCCGCGACGCGATCCGGCTGGCCCGTCCACGCCGCCACGGCCGCGGCTGCGACGTCGGCCCCGTGGCCGGCCTCGCCCGCCGTGCGCCGCGCCGCGGCGCGAAAGACATCGAGCGCCGCTTCGAGGGCGGTGCGGAGCCGCGCCCGTCGCGGCGGAGCGTCTTTGCCGGCCGCCTCGACGAAGGCGAGCGTCTCCCGCGAGAGCTCGACGCCCCGCAGCGGACGAGTGGCGAGCAGCTCGACGAGGCGGCCACGAAACGCGGTCACGTCGGGATCGAGCAGGAGCCGCGCCCGGGCGAGGCTGCCCCCGGCCGCCTCCGCGCAGCGGTCGAGCGCTGCCGGCTCGACGCCCGCTCCGGATCCGGCGGTCTCCCGCTCGAGGATCCGGCGGACGGCGTCGCTCGGCAGCGGGGCGAAGCGGATCACCTGGCACCGCGACCGGATCGTGGGCAGCTGCCGCTCGAGGGCGGTGCCCACGAGGATGATCGTCGCGCCGTCCGGAGGTTCCTCGAGCGTCTTCAGGAGGCAGTTGGCGGCCTCGTCCGAGAAGTGGTCGGCATCCAGGATCACGGCCACCTTGCGGCGCGACAGCGCGGGCCGGAGCAGGATCCGCCAGCAGAGCCCCTCGCGCATGCGATGCTCGTCGTCGCCGATCAAGAGTTCGAGCGGGATCGTCGATCTGTCCTCCGGCTTCCGCACCACGTCGATGTCGGGATGACTGCCGGCGGCCGCCTGCACGCATGAGGCGCAGCCGCCGCAGGCGACGAGGCCGGCGGCGGGCCGTTCACAGGCGAGCGCCTTGGCCAGCGCCATCGCGAACGCCCCCTTCCCGACGCCCGGGGGGCCGACGAACAGATACGCCCCGGCGATCCGTCCGCGGGCCTCGGCCGCCACGAAGCGGGCTGCGATCGCATCGTGCCCCTCGATTCCCTGCCAGGCCATGATCGCTCCTAGGCGGTCTCGGGGAAGCGGGCGGCGACGGCGGCCCGGATGGCGGCCGCCACCTCGTCGATGCCGGGGCGGGCGTCGATCATCACCACGCGGTCAGCCTGTCGAGCCGCCTCGGCGAGATAGCCCGACCGCAGCCGTGCGCGGTAGTCGTCGCCCCGGTTCTCGAGCTTGTCGAGCGGCCGGGCGATCCGCCTGGCGCTCGTCTCGAGATCGACGTCGAGCAGCAGCACGAGGTCGGGCATTCGGCCGCGGGTCGCCACCCTGCCGACCTCGCGGATCGTCTCGGGATCGAGGCCCGCGGCATGGCCCTGGTAGACGATGTTGGAGAGCAGGTAGCGATCCGACACGACCCACTCGCCCCGAGCGAGCGCCGGTTCGAGCACCTCGTTCACGAGCTGCGCCCGCGCGGCCATGTAGAGGAACATCTCGGCCGTCGCCGCGAGGTGCAGGTCGTGGCGATCGAGGAGGATCTCGCGGACCGCGTCTCCCACGGGGGTCGAGCCCGGGTCGCGGCAGGTCGTCACGTCGCGGCCCGTCGATCGCAGCCAGTCGGCGAGCCGGCCGATCTGCGCCGACTTGCCGGCGCCGTCGATGCCTTCGAGCGAGATGAAGTGGCCGCGAGTCATGCGAGGTCAAAACCCCTGGGCGGCGAGCCAGCGGCGGCACTCGACCGTCCAGGGATGCAGCGTCTTCGACGGTTCGTAGGGCCGCACGCCGAGGCCGAGGCCGTGGGGGCCCGTCTCGTAGACGTGGAGCTCGTAGGGCCGCGCGTGCGACTTGAGCGCCAGGCCGAGTTCGAGGATCGGCTCGAGCTTCACGGCCTTGTCTTCCCAGGTGTGCCAGATGAACAGCGGCGGCACGGCGTCGTGGGCCGCGAGTTCGCCGGAGAGGTGCCGGGCCGTCGCCTCGTCGGGCGACTCGCCGAGCAGGTTCTTCCGCGAGCCGGCGTGCGTCTTCTCCGGCAGCATGCTCACCACGGGATAGCAGAGGATGCCGATCCGGGGCCGGGCCGACGCGCGGTCGATCGGGTCGGCCGCCTGCGGATCGCCGGCGGTGGCGTGGATACAGGCCGTGAGGGCGAGGTGCCCACCGGCGGAACTGCCCATCACACCCACGCGTTCGGGATCGACGTGGAACCGCTCGTGGCCGTGCCGCACGAGCCGGAGCGCCCGCGACACGTCGCCGAGCATCACCGGATGACGATAGCCCTTGCTCCCGAGCCGGTAGCGGAGCACGAAGGCGGAGATGCCCTGGGCGTTGAGCCACTTTGCGTAGTCGCTGCCCTCGTGATCGGCGAGGCCGCCATAGCCGCCGCCCGGGCAGATCACGAGCGCCGCCGACGGCGCCGCCTGCTTCGCCGCCGGCCACCACGCCACCACCGGCACGTCGTGGTCGGCCGTACCCCGGGAGGCGGGCGCGTCGCCCTCCCAGAGCCGGATCGTCTCGGCAGGACCGGTGGGCATCATCGCCGCCGTGTCATCCCCGCGGGCGGCGGTGGTGGCGGCGATCAGAAGCACGGCTGCGAGCGTTCGGCATGCCGGCATGGCGAGGGTCTCCCCGAGGCTGGAACGATCGGCATGATACGGCAAGGCATCGTGCCGGCCTACCGGCGGGCGATGGCCTGGATGTTGAGCGGGTCGGCCGGATCGAGTGGGGCGAGCCGCTGGCAGACTTCATGCGCCGACTTCCGCCGGCCGAGTTCCATCAGGGCGTGCACGAGCCCCTTCGCCGCCTGGAAGAACGGCTTGTTGCCGTCGAGCTCGTAGGGCACGGGCGCGGGCCCGCCGGCGGCATCGAGCGCGCGGATGCCGAGTTCGTAGGCACGGCCGAAGTGTCCGCGGGCGAGCTTGACGTCGTCGTCTTCCAGCGCGATCAGGCCGAGCTGCACATGCGCCTCCAGGAAGTCGGGGCACTCCGACAGCAGCCACACCAGCTCGTCGTGGGCGATCTCCGTCTCGCCCGCCTCGACCATGGCCTCGACTTCCTCGATGTCGTCCTTCCGCTTGCGGCTGCAGCGCGGATGGACGAACTCCCAGGCCTGGCCCGCGGGCGTGTCGCGGCGGGCGACGGCGAGCTTGTCCTTCCCGCCGCGGCCACCTCCGCGACGGCCCGGTCCACGCTGGTGTCGTTCGTCGCCCATCGCCTGCCGATCCACGCCCGGAAACCACGCACTACACTGCCGATGGTTTGACCCCAGGCAACCGGAGAGTGCAAGTGTCGCGGGCTCGGAAGGCCGTTGGGAACCGCCCGTCGACCGCCGCGGCGGCCGACGGCGGGATCGCGGATCCGGCTGGCGTCCGGCGGCGGCTCGCGCGGTGGTATGGGCGGGCCAAGCGCGACCTGCCCTGGCGGCGGACCCGCGACCCCTATGCCGTCTGGGTGAGCGAGGTGATGCTCCAGCAGACACAGGTGGAGCGGGTCAAGGACTACTTCGCGAGGTTCATGCAGAGGTTTCCCGCGGTCGGCGATCTCGCGAAGGCCGGCGAGGCCGACGTGCTCAGGCACTGGGAGGGGCTCGGCTACTACCGCCGCGCCCGGCAACTTCACGCCGCTGCAAAGGCTGTTGTTGCCGAGCACCAAGGGATGTTTCCGGCATCGCTGGAAGGCCTGCGGTCGCTCCCGGGCATCGGCCGCTACACCGCCGGTGCGATTGCCTCGATCGCCTTCGACATCCCGGCCGCGATCGTCGAGGCCAACTCCCGCCGCGTGCTCGCCCGGCTCGCCGGGCATGCCAAGCCGGTCGGCGGCGCCGGCGACGAACCGATCTGGACGATCGCCGAAGCGCTCGTGCCGCGCCGCGGAGCCGGCGGATTCAATCAGGCGCTCATGGATCTGGGCGCGATGATCTGCACGCCCGCGCGGCCGCTCTGCGGCCGCTGCCCGCTGGCTGCCGACTGCGCGGCGCATGCAGCGGGCCGCGAGGATTCGATTCCCGTGATGGCGGCGCCGCGGGCCACGCAGGAGA
>CAXNJC010000211.1:0-4034 GCA_964202525.1 Pirellulales bacterium | reverse complement strand
TCGAGCCGGAAGATCCGCGGCACGTCGAAGCCCTGCGATTCGAGCTCCTTCCGCCAGTCGCCGCGGATGTCGGGGTCGCGGGAGGCGTGCGTCTGCACGAACAGCAGTGGCCGGCCCGGGGCGAACGCAGCCACCTCACGGGCCACGATCCACGAGCGATACTTCTGGGCCGTCGAGACGAGCAGCAGCACGTCGCAGGCCGGCAGCACGGCCTCGAGCAGGTCGCGATTGCGGTTGCCGGCGCTCGGCCGCGCGGCGTCCGCCGGGGCGGCTGCGCTCGCCTGCGTGTCGGGGTCGGGGCAGTCGACGAGCACGATCGACGCGACCGCCGGCGAGTCGCTCCGCACGAGTCTGGCCTGCATCGCGTCGAGCGGCAGCCACGAGACGTCGACGTCGCGGGCGGCGATCACCACCGGGTTCACCGTCGTCGGCCGGGCGACGTCGCCGGCGGCCGTGACGTCCGCGCCGGCCAGGGCATTCACCAGCGTGCTCTTGCCCGTCCCAGTGCCGCCGACCACGCCCACAACCAGCACCCGCGAGAGCTCCCGCCGGGCCTTGTCGAGCCGCGGCGATACCGCGTCCCACTCCGCCCGCACGCGGCGGGCGGGCGGCCACGCCGGCGCCGCGGCGGCCCAGCGACCGAGCGCGTCGACCAGCAGATCGAAGGCCGCGAAGTCGGGCTCGGGCGGAGCCGACGCCGACTCGGGGTGCGTGGCGGCGTCCATGATCAGTCGCACTCCCGGGAGCATTCCACAAGGAGCTGCCGCACGCGGGCGAGCTCCGGTCGAGCACCGGCCGCCGCGAGATCGGCGATCTGCTCGACACCGTCACCGAGCACCACGTCGTGCAGCGTCTCCGCGAGGATGCGCGCCCGCTCGGCCGACCAGCCGGCGAACAGCCGCTCGATCAAGGGCCGGATGCCCTGCGACGCCGCCGCGACCGCCCCCTCGCCGGCCAGCGGCGCGGCCACCGTGACCCCGAAGTCGAGCACGTGGTGGAGCACGCCCGCGGCCGCCGGCACCGCCGCCGCGCCGGCGGAGAACAGCGCGATCGTCATCACCGGCCGCACCACCGAGCCGACCGTGAGGGCCGCGAGCACGGCCTTCACCATCCCGGGGTTGGTGTCTGCGAACCGGTCGAGTTCGGTGCGCACGAAGGTGCGGTAGTCATCCGAGACCAGCGGAAGCGCGGCGTGGCGGCGTTCAAGATCGGTATACCACGCGGCGCGATCAGCCGTGGCGAGCCGCGGCCCGAGCCGCGCGGCGAGCCGCGGATCCCGACGGCAGGCGTCGTCGAGCCGGTCGACGAAATCGGCGAGCGCCCGCTTGAGGGCCTCGAGCTCCGTCACGGCGAAGTCCTCCTTCCGCTCCGCCGCCGTGCGGCCCACGCGGACCCTCCGGGCCACCCACGAGAGCCCGCGGCCGACGGTGCGATACCCGCTGCTGACCACGAGGTCGACCGCCGTGCGGCGCGGCTCCAGCCACCGCCAGACCTCGTCCCAGACGGCCTCCCGGGGCGGCGGCGGCAGTTCGACCTGCACCCGTCCTTCGCGCTCGAGCATCCGCTGGGAGTCGCGCCAGCCGGCCGCCGCGCGATCGATGCTGGCGAGCCAGGCGGCGAGGCCGCGGTCCGGATCGGCGACCACCCGCATCGCGCCGGCCATCGCCTGCCGCTTGATGCGGTCGAAGTCGCCGGCGGCGAGCCGCTCGGCGAGCGGCTGCGACGAGCCGTCGGGGGTGAGCTCCGGCAGCGGATGCAGCGTGATCCGTCCCGCGTCGGCGGCGGCGAAGTCGTGCGGTGCCGCGTAGACGGCGACGGGAGCCGCGGCCGTCTCGGCGACGAAGGTGGCCAGCCAGCCCGCGATCCGTTCCCGCTGCCGCGGCCAGTCGACCATGTTGAACACGACGATCATGGTCTTACCGGCCGCCGCCGCGGCCGCGAAGAAATCCCGCACGGCGGCGTCGTTGTACTTCTGCTGGGTGAGCACGGCGACGATCACGTCGGACGCCGTGCGGACGAGTTCGGCGCGGTGCCAGTTCTCGCGAAGCGTGCCGTCGATGTCGGGGGTGTCGAGCACGACGAGCCGCTCGGGCTGCGTGCCGCCCGGGTCTTCCCGCCAGACGAGCACGTCGGCGGCGGACGCGTCGAGGGCGTCGGCCTCGCTCGCCCAGGGCACGGGCCGGAATCCCGGAAACAGGTCCGCGAGGTCGACCCGCTCGGCCACGCCCCGGGCGAGGCTCGCGACCGGATGCAGCGTGCGGGCCGCCTCCGGGAGGGAGCGGCTGATCGCGGCGCCGACGAGCGTGTTGGTGATCAGGCTCTTGCCCGTGTTCGTCCCGCCGCAGATCGCGGCCACCAGCAGCGGCTCACGGGCCACCTGCGGCCGCAGCTTGCCGAACAGCGCCGCGTGCCAGTCGGCCGCCCCAGGATCGTCGGCGCCCAGACGCGCGGCGAGGGGCGTGAGCCGCTCCACCTGCTCGCAGAGGGCGGCCACCGTACCGGCCCAGGCGGCGAACGACGGCGCGGCGGGAGTGGACTCGATGGCCATGCTCGGTGCGGCAATCCGCCGGGTGTCACTGACGATCCGCCGCACGGAGCGGGCCGTTCGTTGCTGCCGTCGGCGGACCGCCCTAGACTCTCCAGCAATCCGCCTGCGAGCAGCACGGCAAGTGTGGCTTCCGCCGGATGTCCCCGCAAACCCGCTCCGTGCCCACTGCCATGCTCGCCCGTCGTCCCGTGTTCCCCGGCGTGATCGAGATGAACCACCAGGCCGGCTGGCGGATCGGCTGCAACGTGTACCTCGTCTATGGCGACCGGGACTGGATCCTCGTCGACATCGGCTACGAGGAGAGCGTGGACGAGATCGTGGAACTGATCCGGCAGATGGACTTTCCACTCTCGCAGTGCCGCGGTCTGATCGCCACCCATGCCGACGTTGATCACATCCAGGGGCTCGCCAAGGCGAAGTCGATCCTCAAGGCCCCGGTGCTCGCGCATCCGAAGGCGGTGGCGTCGCTGGAGAGCGGCGACCGCATCAAGACGTTCGCCGAGATCGACGCCCAAAACGTCCACCTCGACATGCCGAAGGTGAAGGTCGACCGCGAAATCCTCGACGGCGATACCGTCGAGGTCGGTGGCCGGGCTCTCGAGGTCTGGCTCACCCCGGGGCACACCGACAGCCAGCTCGCCTTCCGCATGGGCGACCTCCTGCTGTCGGGCGACAACATCTACCGCGACGGCTCCGTGGGAGCCATCGACGCCCATCATGGCAGCGACATCCCGTCGTTCATCGAATCGCTCAAGCGCATCGCCGCCGCCGACGTCGAGTGGCTCCTGCCGAGCCACGGCCCGATCTTCCGCAAGGACGACCAGCTGCTCGCGGCCACGATCGCCCGGCTCGAGGGCTATCTCAGGCTCGCCGACTTCGGAACCTGCGCCCCGCACTGGCCGCTGCTCGACGAGTTGGACCGGGAGTTGGCCGATGGCCGGCTGCCAGGAGCCTGACCGCCGGCACGCGTCTCGAACGTGGGCGACCCTGCGGGATTTTCCATGAAGACCGGTCGTAGGACCGGCCGATATTCCTCCTGACGCTGGATTCTCAGGGGGACAATCCGATGCTTCGCACTCTCGCCGCGGGGGCGTTCGCCGCCTTCGCGCTGCTCGCTCTGATCTCGCCCGACGCCGCTGCCCAGCAGCCTGTCGGGGCGGGCACGCAGGCCTACGGCTACCAGTGGGGCAACTCGTACAACGCCCACGACTGGAACCGTCTCTACCACTATCCGTACGTCTGGTATCCGCAGAACTTCTACCAGGACGGCTACTACCAAAGCGTTAACGATCTCTACTACCGCTATCCGCAGGAGATGCGAGTGCCGGTCTACAACCGCGCTTGGCAGAACTACTACCCGAAGTCGCGGCTCTACCACCACGGCCACCACTTCAATCTGGACGTGTTCTGAGGACACGCGAAACACCGGCATCCTGCCGGTTTTCGCTGGAGGCAGGCGGGGCGAAGCCAAGGTTCGCCGCGCCTG
>CAXNJC010000210.1:0-4035 GCA_964202525.1 Pirellulales bacterium | reverse complement strand
CGGGATGTCGCACGGATTGCCGAAGTTGTGGCAGGCGGCGATCGCGACGGTGCGGGGAGTGATCGCGGCGCGAATCGCCTGGGGCGTGACGTTGGTCGTTTGGGGATCGACCTCGACGAACACTGGGCGGAGGTTGTTCCACACGATCGCCGCCGCCGCGGCAAGAAACGTGAAACTCGGCATCACCACTTCGCCGAGAGGCTCCGACCGGCTCCCGGTGCGAACCACGCCGAACCTCGAGAGCGGCTCCATCGAAGCCACGGGGCAGGCGTCGATCGCCGATCGGCGACTTCGGCAGCTGCCGGCTGACAGGTCGAGCGCTCGATAGACGAGCATCAGGCCGACGGTGCAGCTGCTCACGGCCACGGCATGCCGCACGCCGAGCCGCTTGGCGATCGCCTGCTCGAAACGCTCGCAGTAGGGGCCCTTCGTGAGCCGACCGCTGCGAATGATGTCGTCGAACGCCGGCTGGAGCGACTCGGCCGTGGGAAGGGCCGGCCGAACGAACGGCACGCGGATGCCCTGCCGCGACGGATCGCCGGCCGCATGAACCTCGGGAATCAACTGGAAGGTTTCGCGCTTCATTGGCATCTACTCACAGAAAGCATAACCGCGTCAGCGGTACGGCCGCACCACCCTCGACATCTCTCCCTTCACTCGGATCATTTCGCATGCGTCCGCTGCTGGGGCAGCGGGTCGCCCGCATGCTCGGGCGAAGCATACTCCGGCACGAGGTCGCGGAGCCGAGCCCGCACCACCTCGGGCTTCTCTTCGAGCACCTCCGACAGGTCCTCGAAGACCGTCTCGACGGCAAGGAGGTCTGCCGGGCGGTGCATGGCGCAAAACACCTTCGGATGCCGCGTGGCCACCCGCCGCTCGTCGTCAAAGTAGAGCTCTTCAAAGAGCTTCTCGCCGGGGCGGAGCCCGGTGTAGACGATCTCGATGTCGTCATGCTCGAGCCCCGACAGGGCGATCAGGTCGCGGGCGAGGTCGACGATCTTCACGCTCTCGCCCATGTCGAGCACGAAGATCTCGCCGCCCTCGCCCTGCGTTGCGGCCTGGAGAACCAGTTGCGACGCCTCCGGGATCGTCATGAAGTAGCGCTCGATGCCCGGATGGGTGACCGTGATCGGGCCGCCGCGGCGAATCTGCTCCTGGAACGTGGGCACCACGCTGCCGTTGCTCGCCAGCACGTTGCCGAACCGGACGACGATGAACTTCGTCCGCGAGGCAGTCGACAGCGCCTGGACGAACCGCTCGGCGAGCAGCTTCGAGCAGCCCATCACGCTCGTGGGGTTCACGGCCTTGTCGGTCGAGATCGACACGAACACGCGCACGCCGTGCTGGTCTGAAAGACGAGCCAAAAGCCGCGTGCCGAACACGTTGTTTTTGACGGCCTCGGCCGGATTCCACTCCATCATCGGCACGTGCTTGTGGGCCGCCGCGTGAAACACCACCTCGGGCTTATGAGCCAGCATGATCTGCTCCATCCGCGGCTCGTCGGTGATGTCGGCGATCAACGGCTCGAAGGCCGGCTTCGGGTGCATTCGGCCAAACTCCTGCTCCACGAGGAACAGGGAGTTTTCCGCACGCTCCACGAGCAGCAGCTTCTTCGGGCCGAAGCGGAGCACCTGGCGGCAGACCTCCGACCCGATCGACCCGCCGGCCCCCGTGACCATCACGGTGCGGCCCTCGACGAGCGCGCGGATGGCCGAGTCGTCGAGCTGCACGGGCTCACGGCGGAGGAGGTCTTTGATCTCGACGCGGCGGAGCTGGGCGTGCGACGGATTCTTGGCACTGAGAAGCTCGTCGATGCCCGGCAACACCTTCACCGAAGAGCCCACGGCGGCACAGTCATCGAGCAGCTTGCGGAATCGCCGCCCCGTGAGCTCCCCGGACTGCACGATCACCTCGTCGACGCCGTGCTTCGCCGCTTCCCGGCCGACTTCATCCACGGTGCCGAGCACTTCGCGGCCCGCCACGCGGGAATGCTGCAGGGCGGGGTCGTCGTCGAGGAAGCCCACGATCACGTAGGGGCTGTTGGATGCGGCGGTCAGATTGCGGGCGATGAGTTCGCCGGCGTGGTCGGCACCGACAATGAGCGCTGTCTTGGCCTTTTGGCGATCAAAGAGGGGCCGAAGCTCCTCACGGAAACTCCGCCAGAGCGTGCGCAAGCCACCGACCAGCATGATCGTGGCCACCCAGTCGAGAAGCAGCACGCTGCGGCGAATCCGCGGGATCCAGGGCGCATGGCCGGTGGACAGCACGAGGCTGTCGAAGGTGGCGAAAACCAGCAGACTGAGCGTGGCGGCCCAGAGCAGGGCGGTGAGATCCCCGAAAGCGACCCGGCCCCACGACACGTGGCACAGCCCAAGAGCGTAAAAGATCACGAGCTTCACGAGCACGACGCCGATCACGGCCCGCGAATAGAGATCCACCCACGGCGCCTCGACGGAGAAGTCGCTCCTGGTGAAAAAAGCGAGGAAGAGTGATGCGGCGAAAATCAACGCGTGGACTGCGAGGAGCCGGAGAGCCCGCGAGTTGACCCGTCGTAATGCAACTGTTGGCTTCGAAAATGAAACGTTCATGCGTGTCCTACGCTGAGGTCTAGAGCCGTTCGAGATCCACGTCTTCCAGTTCGATCGACGCGCCCTGGTTCAGAAACCGCACGGCCACGAGCAGCCGCTCCTCGCCCCGCCGCGCCACCACGGTGCCCTCGAGGCCCCGCAGCGGACCGCTCCGCACACGAACCGGATGCCCGGCCTCGAGCCGTGATTCGGGAGTGAGCGGCTTGTCGGTCTCCACGAGCCGCCGGATCGCCCGGAGGTCGTCCACAAGCATTCGCTCGTCGGGGATCGAAAGCCAGCGAGAGACGACGTTTGTGGCGAGCGCCGTGCGCCGCTGCTCGTCGTCCACCGGCGCGAACACGTAGCCTGGGAAGAGTGGGACCCACGAGCTCCGCACCCGGCCACCTGCCGACGGCAGACGACGGCGGATGAGCGGCGCGTAGAACGGGACCCCAGCAGCTTCGAGCTTGCGCATGAGGTCTTTTTCGCGACGGGCCAGCGTGTAGAAGGCCACCCAGTGTGCCGCCGCGGCGCTGGGGCCAGCCTCGCCCGCCGGCCGCTCGTCGAGCAGATCGGCAGGGAAGATGTCTCGCTGCTTGGGCAAGATGGGCATGGTGGGAAAGTGCACACTCCGTTCCCGTGGGTGGCACGGGTGAGCGCGTCCCCTGGCGACTGCAGAGCGGGAAAAACCATCGGAAACTCGCCGAAGTTTACCCCCCGCCCGAGCGAAAGTCGCCTGTTGGCAACCGTTTCCGGGGGAATCCCGGGGGCGGCTCCTTTCCCGATCGGAAGGAAGGGCAAAGTTTGCCGCCCCGACCGGCCGATAACTCCGATTGCAGTGACTGTACCGGTCGCAAGGAGTGTGCCATGGCCCGCAAGCTGACTCACGAATCCCGCGAGATCGCCGCCCGAACCACGCCGCCGACGCGGCGGAGCCGGATGCCGGCCTGGACCGGCCGGCTGGGCCGGTTTCTCGCCCTGGCCGCGATGCTCCTGCAGACCACAGGCTGCAACATCTACGGCCGCCCGCAGCGGTCCACCACTCAGCAGGTGATGCTCGACGCCCAGTGCCCGCCCGAGTCCGGCCGCATGCCCGCGAAGGAGCTCGCCAAGGTCACGCTGCCGTCGTATGTGATCGAACCGCCGGACATCCTCCTGATCGATGCCCTTCGGGTGGTGCCCAAGCCGCCGTTCCGCATTCAGTCGTTCGACACCCTGCAGGTGATCGTGGAGGGCACGCTCCTCGAGCAGCCCATCAACGGTCTCTATGTGGTTGAACCGGGCGGCATGCTCGACCTCGGCCCGTCGTATGGCAAGGTGATGGTGGGCAACCAGTCGCTGGAAGAGGCGCAAGACTCCGTCTTCCGCCACCTCAAGCGGGTGCTCAAGGAGCCGCAGGTGTCGCTCACCCTCGCCCAGGCTGCGGGCCAGCAGCAGATCGCCGGCGAGCATCTCGTGGGCCCCGACG
>CAXNJC010000209.1:0-4037 GCA_964202525.1 Pirellulales bacterium | reverse complement strand
AAGGACGTCCGCGACTTCGTGGACGAACTGGAGCCGATCCTCAATGACACCGGCCGCAGCGGCGGCTGATCGTCACGCTCCCCGGATGAAGTCGCCGGTTACGCCGCCGGTCTTCTCCTCGAGCCGAATCCACTCCACGGCCATCTCCGGGTCGATCGACTTGCACATGTCGTAGAGCGTGAGCGCTGCGGCGGACGCCGCCACCAGGGCCTCCATCTCGACGCCGGTTCGGGCCGTCGTCCGCACCCGTGTCTCGACCACGACGGTCGTCGCGTCGGGGAACGACACCGCCACCTCGACCGCCTCCAGGGGCAGCGGGTGGCACAGCGGGACGATGTCGCTCGTCCGCTTGGCGGCCATGATTCCCGCGACCCGCGCGGTGGCGACGGCATCCCCCTTGTCGAGGCTGCCGGCACGGATCCGCGCCACCGTGGCCGACTGGGCGACGAGCCGGGCCGAGGCGCGGGCGGTCCGCGGAGTCACGGGCTTACCGCCGACGTCGATCATGCGGATGGCTTGGGGATGGTCGCTCATGCCCCCGAGCATACCGCGGCGTAACGCCGACGGCCGGCCCGCGGATCGCGGACCGGCCGTCGGGTTCGGGGACGGACGTGTGGTGCTGAAGGCCCTCCGGCGGGAGGCCTCCCGCTCACACCAGTTCCTTGCGGGCTCCGATCAGGGTGCGGAGCCGCTCGGCCAGCAGCGCCACGTCGAAGGGCTTCTTGAAGCTCTCGTTGACGTGGGCCCGGTCGACCGTGATCTGCGATCCGTCGTCCGGCAGCAGGGCGATCACGATCGTCTCTGCGTACTCGGGATTGCGCCGCAGATTCTGGCAGATCTGCTGGGCGTCGATCCGGCCGATGGAGTAGTCCACCACGATGCAGTCGGGGTGGAAGCTCTCGGCCTGGATGCCGGCCTCGAAGCCGCTGGCCGCCACCTGGATCTTGAACGACCGCTCGACGGGCAGCTGCTTCTTGAGGTTCTCGATCAGCAACTGGTCCTGACCGACGAGCAGCACCTTGGCCATCGCCTCGTCTTCGAGGTCGCCCAGCGGCATGCCGTGTTCTTTCAGGAACTTGATCAGGTACTCCCGCGGGATGCGGCGATCCTGGCTGCCCGGGATGCGATAGCCCTTCAAGCGGCCGGAGTCGAACCACTTGCTTACGGTGCGTGGTGCGACTTTACAGATTTTGGCGACCTGGCCTGTCGTGAAAACCTTCATCGTCTGGACTCCCTGTGGGATCGTTCGTGTCCGGATATGTCCCTGGCCAGTCCGCACCCTTCCGAGCGTCGAACAAAGCCCCCCTGTGACGCGGACTGCTTCGTGGGGACGCCCGCGTCGTCGTGCCCCACGAAGGCCGGCCTGAGGCGCGGAGGGGGGCATGAGAGTGGCGCACCGCGACGGGCGTCCCTTGGGCAGGACACCGCCGACGGCGGCCGAGACTCGCAGGTTCCCCCCCTGCGCCACACCGCCGAAGGTCGCGGGATCGCTCCCGCGGGCCTCCGTGGCATGGCCGTCCAGGAGGGTAGATCGAAAGATCGCGTCGTGAGACTTGAGCCGTTCTTCATGGACGCGCCGGTGGCAGCGCTCGACCGGCCTGTGCCGACGGTGCCGAGGCTCCGGAAAACCCGGGCTGGAAGGCGTTTCGCCCGCCGGTCGCTCAGGCGGCCCGCGACGACGGGCGGGACGCGGCCGCGGTCGACTCGAACCGCACGCTCACCCGCTTCGACACCCCCGACTCCTCCATGGTCACGCCGTACAGCGTGGTCGCCGACGCCATCGTCTTTTTCGAATGCGTGACCACGATGAACTGTGTGGACGAGAGAAAGTCGCGGAGCACGCCCACGAACCGGTCGACGTTGGCCTCGTCGAGGGCGGCATCGACTTCGTCGAGCACGCAGAACGGGCTCGGCCGCGACTTGAAGATGGCGAGCAGGAGCGCCACGCAGGTCATCGTCTTCTCGCCACCCGAGAGGAGCGAGATGCTCCGCGGTTCCTTGCCGGGCGGGCGGGCGACGATCTCGACCGACGCCTCCAGCAGATCGACGCCCTCCTCGAGCACGATGTCGGCCTGGCCGCCGCCGAACACCCGCTCGAACAGGTCGCGGAAGTAGCCGCGGACGGTCTCGATGGTCTCGCCGAGGAGGCGGCGGCTCTCCTCGTCGAGGCGGGCGATGAGCTGCTCGATCGACTCCTTACCGCCGGTCACGTCGGCCAGCTGGGCCTCGAGCGTGGCGAGCCGTTCGGCGAGCTCGTCGGCCTCCTGGAGCGCCGCGAGGTTCACGGAGGTCATCGAGGCGAGCTTCCGCCGCAGCTCCTCGATGCGGGCCTCGAGCTCACCGCGGTCCTCGGGCACGAGCTCCTCGCCGACGTCGGGGGCGGCCGTCTCGGTGGTGCCACCGGCGAGGAGGGCGTCCATGTCGATGTCGTATTCGTCGCGGATGCGCTCGACGATCCGGGCCCGCTGATGGCGGGCCTCACCACCTTCCAGTTCGAGGGCGTGCAGCCGCTCCGCGAGCCCGGCGGCGGTCGTGCGGGCGGCTTCCTGGTCGGCGGCGAGCGCCTGCCGTGCCGTGTCGATCCGGGTGGAGTCGGCGATGCGGTCGGCAAGCACGGCGGACGAACGCTCCGCGACCCAGGCCGCCTCGGCGCGGGCGGCCGTCGCCGTCAGCAGCTCCACTTCGTGGTCCAGCGTGCGGCGCCGCGCCGTGTCGAGCCGCTCCCGCGCCTCGGTGACGCGGCCGCGGCGCAGGGACAGGGCCTCGTCGGCGCTGGCCACGGCGTCGCGGGCCCGCGCCAGCTTCTCGACGGAGGCCGCCTCCTCGACCCGAAGCCGCTGGATCTCCTCGATCGTGGCGCCCCGGTCCCGCTCGACCGCCTCGATCGCAGCCTGGCAGCGGTCGGCCTCCGCGGTCGTCGCCGCGAGTCGATCGGCCGCATCGGCGACCGCTCGGAGCGCCGCGTCGCGGGCGGTCTCGGCGGTGATCAGCCGCTGGTCGGCGCGACGCGCGGCGGCCTCGGCCGCGGCGACGGCCTCGCCAGCCGCCCGCTCCTCGCGGATCACGCGGCCGAGCTCCGCCCGGGCGGTCGCCACGGCCTCGCCGGCCTCCCGTCGCCGCGCCGCTGCTCGGGCGATCTCGCCGGCTCGCGCGTCGATGTCGGCCTGCGTGGCGTCGATGCGGGCCTGGGCCCGCTCGACCGTGTGCTCCAGCTCCGCATGCCGTTCGTCGAGCGCCCGCAGTTCGCTGCGGCGGGCCACGAGCCCCCCGACAGCCGCACCGCTGCCGATCGCGAAGCCGCGGTCGGCGGTGAGGCACGTGCCGTCGCGGGTCAGGAAGAGCGTGCCGGCCGGAGCGGCGGCCACCAGGGGCAGCGCGTGCTCGATGCGGTCCACCACCCAGCTGCGGGCGAGCAGCCGGCGGATGAGTTCGGGCATGTCGGCCGCCGGGCGACCATCGGCGACGAGTCGGTCGAGCCTGCCGACGATGCCCGGCTGTTCCCGGGGCTCGAACGCTTCCGGCTCAGGCACCAGCTCGGCGGCCAGGAAGCCGATGCGACCGCCGGCCGCCAGCACCGCCTCGGCGTCCGCCGACTCGGCCCACCCGGCATGCCAGCCAATCACCTCGTGCAGCGACCCGACGACGAGACACTGGCCGAGTTCCCCGAGTACGAGATCGACGAGCGGCGCCCATTCGATGCCGGCCACCACGTGGTCCGCCAGCACGCCGGCGAGCCCGGGCACCGCCGCGGGGCCGGCCTGGCTACGGATCAGGCTCCGCGCCGCCTCGGAGATTCCCTCGCGGCGCTCCACGAGGTCGTGCAGGACCGTGCGCCGCTCGCGACACGCCTCCAGCGCCGCCCGCCACCCGGCGAGATCCTTCCACGCCGTCTGGAGGGTAGCCGTGGCCTCGCGCTGCACGGTCTCGAGAGCATCGACTTGCGACGCCGCGGCCGCGAGCCGCGTCTCGAGCGACTCGATGTGCCCCTCGCAGGCCGACCGCGACTCCCCGGTCGTGCCCACGCGGTCCTGTGCCTC
>CAXNJC010000208.1:0-4045 GCA_964202525.1 Pirellulales bacterium | reverse complement strand
CGCTCGTCACCTACCTGGCTCCGGTCGTGCTCGGCATGGTCGCCAAGCAGTTCACCGGCAAGCCCGATGCCGCCGGCGTGGCCCGACTGTTTTCGGAGCAGTCCGGCAACATCCGCAACGCGCTGCCGCGGGGCCTGTCGCTGGCCGATCTCGGCGACGTCGGTGCCCGCGGGAATGACGCCGTTCGTTCCGGTACGCACTCGCACGACACGGCCCGCCACGGCGGCCACTCGCGCGAGCCCGAGGCCTCCGGTGGCCTGCCCGGCTGGCTCCTGCCCCTCCTGGCCCTCGGGGCCCTCGGCCTCGGCTGGTACCTCTGGAACCAGAACCAGGCGAAGAAGCAGGTAGAAGAAGTTCGTCCCGTCGCCGTGAAGGAGACGGTGCGTCGCGAAGGCCCGGTGACCCTCCGCGAGGAAGAGGTTGTGGCCACGAAGGGCAAGGACGTGATCGACATCGTCGCCGACGAGATCTCGATCGACCCCAAGTTCCTCGAGGCGGTCCGGATCGGTAAGAACGCCACCGAGCTGTTCGGCGGGCTGACCAGCGTGCTCAAGGGCGTCACCAACGAGGAGACGGCTCGGCTCGCCCTGCCGGAGCTCGAGAAGCTCGCCCCGATGCTGACGTCGCTCGAGAGCGAGGCCGGGAACCTGCCTGCCGAGGAGAAGCCCGTCTTCGCCTCGTTCGTGGGCAAGAACCTCGGGCTGCTGTCGAAGGTGATCGACACCGTGATGGCGCTCCCGGGTGTCAAGAATCTGCTCGGCCCGGTCGTCGTGCCGATGGTCGAGACGCTCACCAAGCTCTCGAAGTGATCCCGGGCATTCCAGCCTGACAAGCGATGACCGGCCCGGATCGGCTCCGCCGATCCGGGCCGGCTCGTTGTCAGAGGATCGCCAGCGGGTTCCGCTTCTCCTCGAAGGTGCCGCGGGTGACGCCCACGCGGTTCGAGGCCCGCAGCTCGGTCCAGACCTCGCGTCCGGTCTTCCGACCTGCGAGGAGGCCGCGGTAGGCGGTGATCACCCTCGCGATCTCCGCGTCGCCCTCGTCGAGCAGTTCGATCCGCAGGTGCCGCACGCCCGCCGCGAGCAGCGCGGGCACGGCTTCGGCTCCGCTCTGGGGCGTGGCGTTGTAGAGGGTGTTGCGGCAGCCGACGTCGGCCGTGAGCGGGTGCGCCACGCCGAGCCGGTCGCGGAGCTGCACGGCGTGATCGTCGCACGGACGGCCACAGTTGGTCTTGTTCGTGCCCGGCGAGAGCACCGCGCAGAACACGCAATGCTCCATGTGGAACATCGGCATGTGCTGGTGGATCACCACCTCGAGCCGCCCGGTCGGCGCGGCCCCCACCAGCGCGAGCAGCTGCTCGCGGTTGCAGTCGTACGAGGCCGTCACCCGCTCACAGCCAGCGTCGAGGAAGAACTCCGCGGTGCGGTCGTTGGCCACGTTGAGTGAAAAGTCGCCGACCACCGCCAGACCTGCGTCGCGAAAGAACCGCAGGCCCGACCAGGTGCGGACGAGCACGCCGTCGGGCTCGTGCCTGGCAAGCGCCCGATAGACGCCCATCTCGTCGGGCTTCTGGATGCGTGGTGTCGCCAGGAGGATCGTCGCCCCGGCGGCCCGGCAGCGTTCGACCGCCTCGCCATACTGGCGGATGTCGGCAAACTCGGCATGGACCCTGCGTTCGCCGAGTTCGAGCACCCGGCCGAGCTGGGTCAGCGACCTGACGAGCACGTGGAGAAGCGGGATCGTCGACGCGGTCGGAACCGGAGTTGGATCCGGCCGGGCAGCCTCGATCCCATGCCGGTCGTCGCCGTGCGGCGCGCCCTGCGCGTCGTGCACCCGCCGACCCGGGGCGGACGCAGCCCGCTCGAGCCCCGCCACGAGTTCCCGCCGTAGGCTGCCGAGCACGCTGAAGGGAACCATCGGCATCCCGTGGAGTTCGGCATCGAGGTCGCGCAGCCGAAACGGCGTGCCGCCGAGCCGGCCGAACTGCTCCCGGAGCACGTCCGCCGTGAGCGGATGCTTCGTCGCCTCGCGGGCGGTTTCGGCCGACACCACCTCGCAGCTCGCGCCGAGCCC
The DNA here is from genome assembly GCA_964202525.1 of Pirellulales bacterium. Classification (GTDB taxonomy): domain Bacteria; phylum Planctomycetota; class Planctomycetia; order Pirellulales; family UBA1268; genus QWPN01. The sequence goes on along the minus strand of CAXNJC010000208.1, from coordinate 1,972 downwards.
GGTGCGCGCCGTCACGCGGACCGGCTCGCCGACGACGGCCCGCACCGTGAGGTCGACGGGCTGCTGCCGCGTGAGAGCGACGCCCGTATACGTCTTCCGCAGCCGCGACGTGACTTCGGGATCGTCCGTCTTCCACACCGCCTGACCCGGGGCGATTCGGTTGGGGTCGATCGCGCCGTGCGCGAAGGCGAGGTCGACGCGGCCCGCGGCCACCGGCTCGGTGAGCGACCGCCCCCCCTGAAAGACCTCGTAGACGCGGCCGCCGATCGCGTCGTCGCTCGTCGCGCCGCAGTCGATCGCCACGCCGTCGCCCCGCTTCACGCCCCCCACGAGGTCCACCGTCACTCGCCCGCGGCGGGCCTCCACGACGGTGCCGAGCCGCACGCCCCGCTTCGCGCTCGACGTGGCCGGCACGAGCATCTTGTGATCGCAGCCCTGCAGCCATCCCGGCGAGAAGCCGCGGGAAAAGGTGAGCTCCATCTCCTCGACGTCGCGGGGCGCGAAGGCGACCGGCCGGCCTGCGACCGCCGTGTCGATCGCGCGGCGGTAGTGGCCGGTGATGGCGGCGACGTACTCGGGCGTCTTCAGGCGGCCCTCGATCTTGAAGGCCGCCACACCGGCATCCAGGAGCTCCGGGGCCAGCGCGTAGGCTGCCAGATCCTGTGGGGAGAGCAGATAGGCGCGGTCGCCGAGGTCGACATCGCGGCCGTCGCAGATGAGGTCATACGGGAGCCGGCAGGCCTGGGCGCACTGGCCACGGTTGGCGCTCCGCCCGCCGAGCGACTCGCTCGTCAGGCACTGTCCCGAATAGGCCACGCACAGCGCTCCGTGCACGAACACCTCGAGGGGCATCGAGGTGCGGCGGCTGATCGCCGCGATCTCCTCGATCGAGAGCTCCCGGGCCACGACGACCCGCTGCATGCCGAGTCGTTCCGCGAGGTCGATCGTCTCGGCGCTCGTGAGGGTCATCTGCGTCGAGGCATGCAGCGGGAGTTCGGGCCGGCGTTCGCGGATCAGCATGGCCGCCCCGACGTCCTGCACGAGCACCGCATCCACGCCGGCGTCGGCGATCGCCTCGACCGTGTGGCCGAAGGCCGGAAGCTCGTCCGGGAACACGAGCGTGTTGAGCGTGGCGTATCCCCGCACGCCGTGCCGGTGCAGCGTGGCCATGAGCCGGGGCAGGTCGTCCACCGTGAAGTTGGTCGCGCGGGCCCGGGCGTTGAACCCGGTGGCGAGGCCGAAATAGACCGCGTCGGCACCATTCTCGATCGCGGCGCGGGCGCACTCCCAATCCCCGGCCGGCGAGAGGAGCTCGGGTGCGGTGCGCGGCGGTCCAGCGTCGAGACTCATGGTGCCTGGAGTATAGGTCGGCCGCCGATGGCCATTCGGTGGACGCCGCCTGCCGCCGGAGGAACAATCGATCCAGCGTTCCGATTGCCTCCAGAGGATCCGTCATGCCGGTCGTGCGGTCGTTGCTCGGCCTCGCCGTCTGCAGCCTGGTCCTGTCGGCGACCGCAGCCGAGATCCAGCCGCCGCTCGCGACCCGTGGCACCGACATCGTCGACTGGAGCGGGCGGCCCGTGATCCTTCGTGGTATCAACTGGTTCGGCATGGAAACCGAGACGCACGTGCCGCACGGCCTCTGGGTGCGCGACTGGAAGGAGATGCTCGCCCAGATCCGGGCCGCGGGCTTCAACCTCGTCCGCCTGCCATGGTCGGTGAGCTCGATCCGCTCCGAGAGCGTCGCAGGCATCGACTTCTCGAAGGGCGCCAATGCCGCCCTGGCGGGCCTCGCGCCACTCGAGGTGCTCGATCGGTTCGTCGCCGAGGCCCAGCGGCAGAAACTGCTCGTGCTGCTCGACTGCCATCGCCTGAACGATGACCGGATCCCCGAGCTCTGGTACGGCGACGGGTTCACCGAGGCCGACTGGCTCGATGCCTGGCGGACCATGGCCCACCGCTACGGCACGGC
>CAXNJC010000207.1:0-4101 GCA_964202525.1 Pirellulales bacterium | reverse complement strand
CGCACTCAGCGAGGGGCTGCCCCGGGGGCCGGGGGCCGGCGTATGCCGCCAACCGCAGCCAGGATGGCGAAGTGCCGGCGGCATCCGAGTGAGAGGCTGCCACGACGGCATCCTCGAACGTCCGGCGACGGGGCATGGGCAGCCCCGAGCCAACCAGCACAGCCCGCGGCCTTACGGCCGGTCGGCTTTCAGCGGACGTAGGCCGGCGGGAGCGTGTCACCCCGCTTCTCGACCGCCGCGCGGGTCGTGATCAGCACCCACTCCTCGCCGTCCTGCTCCTTCACGATGTAGACAAGCTTTCCATCGGGATTCGACTTCGCCAGGATCACGCGGAGGATCTCGTCGGCGGTCTTGTCCTTCTCCTCGAGACCGAAGGACTGGTTCTTCGTGATTCCCTCGAGCTGCAGGTCGCCGCCGAGGATCTCCATGGGTACGCCCGTCTCCTCCGACACCATCTGAATCGACCGCTCGAGGTTGTCCTTCGCGAACGCGAGCGTCAGCTTCTTCGCCAGCCTGCCAAGCGCACCCTTCGGCTCGGCCGCCGCAGAGGGCGCGGCGGCCGACGCGGCCGTGCCGGGCGTCTGCGCCAGGGCGATCTCGGCCGCGAGGGCGATGTTGTGCGGCGCGTGCGGAGGCAGGTAGGCATTGAGCACCACGCCCCTGCCCTCCGGACCGCCCCGGGCCTGCGCCGCAAGCACCCGCAGCATCGCGGGCAGCCGAAACACGAGCTTGCGGCCGTAGGGATCGGGATCGATCGCCGTGCAGTAGGCCTCCACCGTATCGGCGAGGCCTTCGACGCGGCCAAGGAGCGCCGGGGCGAGCTGTTTGGCCGGCTCGTCGGGCGAGGCCACGGCGTCGAACTCCACGTACGCCGAGTCGCCGAAATGGATCGAGAGCGCCGCCGCCTGCAGCGATCCGCCGAGCAGGGCGTCGATCGGATCCGCCAGCCTGGCGAGCGGTCCCGCCAGCACGACGCGGCCCGCATTGAGCAGATAGTGGGGCGATCCGAGCAACGTCACGTGCCGATCCGCGTCGAGCATGGCCACGAGCGTCTCGAGGTCGCCCGGGAGCACGGCCCTCGCTCCACGAGGGGCCTCATCGGCGAAGGTCGCCGCCGTGCGGATGACGGCCGCAACCAATGGCTCGTCGGCGTCACCTCCCAGGGCCGGCCCGCTTCCGGCGGCCGCATCCGCCGACCGCGGCACGACCACCAGCACGCGGCCCTGCTCGGCCGCGGGCACCCAGAACGAGTGCGTCGCCGACTGGTGCACCGTCTCCCCGGCGATCGTCTCGGTCTTCGTCGGCCCCCAGGCGGCCTGCCGCGCTACCGCGTCGGTCGGCGGCGTGCGGCCGTCACGAAACCACACGGCGTAGCCCCCCAGCACCTCGTCCGGACCGCCCGCCTGCCATCCGGCCTGCACGACCTCGACCGCCGCGGCGTCGCCGCCGCACCAGGTGAGGAGTCTGGCGAGGGCCAGTTCCGCCGCCGGCCCGAGCGACTTGAGAAACAGGCTGCCTTCGCGGGTGGCCACCAGGTCCGCGAGCCGGGCGCGGAGCACCAGTTGCGAGCCCGGTGGCAGATAGGCGAGGGTCGGCGGAGGGCCATCGGTGGGCGACGCCCAGGGGAGCGTCGCGTCATCCACGAGCGTCTGCCGCGCCGGGGGCGCGGATGGCGGAGCCGGATCCTGCGGCGTGGCCACAGGCTGCGACTCGACCACGGCCGCCCGATCCGCCGCGCCGGCATCCGCCTGCACGGGCTGCCTGGGTCGCTTCGCTGCCCGGCGGCGCTCGTCGTCGGCCATCCGCGCGAGCACGAATCCAATCGCCGCCGTCGCGAGGAGCGTGGCCGCGATGCCTCCCGGCCAGAATCGCCACCACGCCGGCCGACGATGCGGCGGAGAACGCGGCGTGACCGGGCCGACCGCCGGAACCCGACTGGACGGTACGGGGCCGGCGCTCGTCGCCGCAGCCGCCCTCGGTTCGAAGCCCATGACGCGGGCGAGCGCGTCGGCCGCCTCGGCCGCCGTCGCGGGCCGCCGCGTCGGGTCGCTCTCGAGCATCCGCTCGGCGAGCCGCGCGAGGGCCGGCGGCACCGTCGCGGGCAATGGCTCCGGCCCCTCACCGGCCGCTCGTTCGAGGGTGGACCGCGCGGTTCCGGTCCAGCACGGCCCCCGACCCGCCAGGAGCGCGTACAGGATCGCCCCCAGCGCATAGACGTCGGATCGCGGGTCGCACACGGCGGCCTTCTCGAGCAGTTCCGGTGCCACGAACGCCGCCCGCCTGCCGAGCCGATCGACCTCGGCCTCCTTCGCCCCCTCGGCCCGGGGCGGCGCGAGGTGCGTGCCGGAGGCCTCGGGAAACTGCAGCAGCCGCACCCGGCCGTGCCGTTCCTTGCCGGAGGGCGGAGGCGGTTCGCGGCGGAGCACGTCGAGCGACAGCGCTCCGTGTACCTCGCCAAGGTCGTGCAGGGCCGCCACGGCCCGCGCCACCTGCACCGCGAGCACCCCCGCCTCCCGCGCGGGGAGCGGCCCGAGCCGCTCGAGTTCGTCGGCGAGGTTGGAGCCCGCCACGGCCTCGCAGACGATGAACCGGCTGCCGTCCTGCTGCTCGAGCGACCACGTGCCGCTGAGCATCGGGTCGCGGGCGGCAATCGCCGCCTGGGTCCGCCTCACGATCGCGGTCCACGCCTCGGCGTCGCGGCACCGCTTGGGGTTCAGCAGCACGAGCGTGACCAGCCGGCCGGAGGGCTCGTGCCGCGCCGTGAACAGCAGGCTGTCACCGTCGCGATCGTGCCGTTCGAGCAGCCGGTAGTCGCCGAGCACGAACGGCCCGCGGTCGCCGGCCGCAAGCCGCCTCACCTGCCAGCGGGTGAGGATGCCGCGGTCGACGAGCCACACGGCGGCCGCCTTCGCGGCATCGACGCCCGTGGCGGGGCACTCCGCACGCAGGCGCTCGGCCGTCTCGGCATCGAGCAGCCGGGCGGAAACGAGCGACTGCCAGAACTCGTCGGGCGTGGGAGCGGGCATGGGGTATGGCCGGAGCGGACGACCGACCTGATCCTACCCGCACACGGCGGGCCCCGCGTAGCACCCGGCCACGACCTCCACGAGCCGCGGCTGCTATCATCCCGCCGCGGTTGCCGGAGGACGACGAGGAGGCCCTGTTTCCATGCGCTCGAGTGACGCCACGCGGATCTACTTCGATCGGGCGGCCGACGAACTCGATCTCTCGACGAGCCTGCGGATGCTGCTCGCCACGCCCAAGCGGGAGGTGCAGGTGCAGCTGCCCGTGGAGCGCGACTCGGGTGAGATCGCCACCTTCATCGGCTACCGCGTGCAGCACAACGACGCCCGCGGACCGTTCAAGGGCGGACTGCGCTACCACCCGCAGGTCGACCTCGACGAGGTGCGGTCGCTCGCGGCGCTGATGACCTGGAAGACGGCCGTCGTCGACATCCCTTACGGCGGCGCGAAGGGGGGCGTGGCGGTGGCGCCGCAGCAGTGCTCGCTCCGCGAACTCGAGCGGATCACCCGCAAGTTCGTCGACGCGCTGCACGACCTGTTCGGCCCGGACGTCGACATCCCCGCCCCCGACATGGGCACCACCGCCGACATGATGGCGTGGATCATGAATCAGTACGGCCGTTACCACGGCTTCGCGCCCGCCTGCGTGACGGGCAAGCCGGTCGACTACCACGGCATCCCGGGCCGCGAGGAGGCGACGGGTCGGGGCGTCGGGGCGCTTACGCTCAAGCTCCTCAGCCGCCTGGGCCGGCGGATCCCGGGCACGCGGATCGCCATCCAGGGCTTCGGCAACGTCGGCACGCACGCCGCCAAGTATCTCGCCGACGCCGAGTGCCGGATCGTGGCCGTGGGCGACGCGTCGGCGACCTACGTGAGCGAACGAGGGCTCGACGTGCTCGAACTGCTGCGGCACGCGCGGAGCACCGGCGGCCGGCTCGCCGGCTTCTCCGGCGGCGACACGATCGCCTCGGCCGAGTTGCTCTCGATCGACTGCGACGTGCTGATTCCGGCGGCGCTCGGCGGCGTGATCACCACGGCGAACGTGGCCGCGATCCGGGCGCCGGTGATCGTGGAGGCG
>CAXNJC010000206.1:0-4109 GCA_964202525.1 Pirellulales bacterium | reverse complement strand
TGATCGACCCCTATGCGAAGGCCCTTGCAGGTGAGTTTGCGATCGCCGCTGACGGCCGGCTCGTGCCGCCGAAGTGCGTGGTCGTGGACGACGCGTTCGACTGGCAGGGCGACCGCCACCTCCGCCGCGGCCTCTCCGACACGGTGATCTACGAGATGCACGTCCGCGGATTCACCGCCAGCCCCACGAGCGGCGTGGAGCATCCCGGCACCTACCTCGGCGTGATCGAGAAGATTCCCTACCTCAAGTCGCTCGGCGTGACGGCGGTGGAACTCATGCCGGTGCACGAGTTCGCGGCCGCCATGCCCACGGCCGACGGCGTGGTGCGGTCCAACTACTGGGGCTACGATCCGCTGGCGTTCTTCGCACCCCACCGCGGGTATGCCGCCGACACCGCCCCCGGCGCGCAGGTTCGCGAGTTCAAGGAGATGGTGCGGGCCCTGCACGCCGCCGGGATCGAGGTGATCTTGGACGTGGTCTTCAACCACACCGCCGAGGGCAATCACCTCGGCCCCACGCTCTCGTTCAAGGGGCTCGAGAACCGCGTCTATTACATGCTCGGCGACGGCGGCGCCAGCTACCGCAACTACACCGGCTGCGGCAACACGATCAACGGCAACCACCCCATCGTCCGCGAGCTGATCTTCCTCTGCCTGCGGAACTGGGTGCACAACTACCACGTCGACGGCTTTCGCTTCGACCTCGCGAGCGTGCTGAGCCGCGACCGCAACGGCGACCTGCAGCCGAATCCGCCGGTGGTGGAGGTAATCACCGAGGATCCTGCCCTCGCCGACACCAAGATCATCGCAGAGGCCTGGGACGCCGCCGGCGCCTACCAGGTGGGCTCGTTCGCCCGGATGCGGTGGGCGGAGTGGAACGGCCGCTACCGCGACGACGTGCGGCGGTTCTGGCGGGGCGACTCGGCCCAGACGGGACACCTCGCCACTCGGCTCGCCGGGTCGAGCGATCTCTACGCGGAGCACGGACGCCAGCCCTGCCATTCGATCAATTTCGTAACCTCGCACGACGGCTTCACGCTGTCGGATCTCGTCAGCTACCGCGAGAAGCACAACGAGGCCAACGGCGAGGGCAATCGCGACGGCGACAACAACAACTTCTCCGACAACAACGGCGCGGAGGGGCCGTCGGCCGATCCCGGCATCGAGGCCACTCGCTCGCGGCAGATCCGCAACCTGCTCGCCACACTCCTCCTCAGCCAGGGCGTGCCCATGCTGCTGGCGGGCGACGAGTGCCGCCGGACGCAGCGGGGCAACAACAACGCCTGGGGCCAGGACAACGACGTCTCGTGGATCGACTGGAGCCTGGTCGACTCGAACGCCAGCCTGGTGCGGTTCGTCCGCGAGCTGATCCGCTTCCGGCTCGGCAACCCGACCCTCCGCCGCCGCTCATTTCTCGTCGGCGGTCCGACCGAGTCGGGAGCGCTGCCCGACGTGGCCTGGTTTGGCCCCGACGGGCAGCCGATCGACTGGCACGTGGCCGATGGCGGGATCAGCTGCTTCCTGGCAGCGCCCACGCCCGAGCGGCTGATCGCCGGCAACAACCTCGAGGCCGGCGGCATGGCCGGCGTGCCGCGGCACGTCCTCGTGATGGCCCACGCGGAGGCGACGCCGAAGGAGTTTGCCCTGCCCGTGCCGTCGATCATCCGTTCGCTGCCGTGGCGGCTGTTCGTGCACACCGGCCGCCCCGCCCCGAACGACATCTTCGGCGACGGCCGCGGCCCCCTCGTCGCCGGGTCGGAGCCTCTCCAGCTGCCGGGACGGTCGCTCGTCTGCCTCGTGGCCAGCCCTGCCGAGGCGGTCGCCAAGAAGACCGCCGTTCCGCGAACCTGAGTCCGCCGGGTACGATGAGGGTGGCCCGCGATTCCCCTTCCCGGAAGGAGTGTCCGTCGATGCCTCACGCGCTCGTTCGCTTCGGTTCCCTGCTGCTGCTTGTCGGGCTCGTGCCGGGGTGCGGCCCCTCGACCTGTTCCGCACCGCAGGCCCGGCCGGCTGCCGTCGGCGGCCATGCCGACCACGACCACGACCACGACCCCCCAGCCAGCTTCGCCGACGGCGTGAAGCGGCTCGAGACGCTCTCCCGCGATCTTGCCGACTCGATCAGCGACGAGGGCGTGCACGAGTTCGGCCATCTCCTCGAGGAGGTGCGGGAGGCGGCGACGAAGCTTCCCGCCGCTCAGGCTGCCGACGTGGCGACGATCACGAAAGCCCTCGACGACCTGGAGGAGTGCTTCGGGAAGGTCGACGAAGCGTTTCACTCCGGCGACGAGAAAATCGATCCCAAGCAGGTGTTGGAGTCGGTCAAGGAGCGGATCGAAGGTGCGTTCACGGCGATCAAGGAGGTGCTCTGATGCGTGCGACGTGCGGACGGATGGTGGTGGCGGCCTGGGCGGTGGTCCTGGGCTTCGGGGCGACGGTCAGCGTGGCCGAGATCGACGTGGCCGCCGTCCGCGGCGGGGTGCTGCTCGCCGAGGAGCCGGCGGGTGCGATCTCGATAGCCGATGCCAAGGCGAAGCTCGGCCCCACGCCCCAGCCCGTGGTGGTGGCCGGGCGGATCGGCGGCAAGGGTACGTCGCCGTTCGGAAGGAACGAGGCCACGTTCTCGATGCTGGAGATCCCGACCGACGACCACGCCGCCAAGCCGGGGCACAAGGCGGAAGACTGCCCGTTCTGCAAGAAGCGGACGGCCAACTCGCCGATCGCGGCCGTGAGCTTCGCCGGCGCCGACGGCGGGGTGATCGCCGTCGATGCCCAGAAGCTACTCGGCGTGGCCGAAGGGCAGGACGTCGTCGTGCGTGGCCAGGGATTCTTCGATCCGAAGCTCGGCATCCCGCTGATCCAGCTCAACGCCGACGGCCTCTACATCCGTAAGGCGAAGTGAGCCGATGCGGACGGCGTTCAAGGAGTGGGCGGCGATCTGCCGCGCGCTGGCGGGCGGCCGCCAGGACGTGATCCTGCGGAAGGGCGGCATCGTGGAGGAGGGCGGCGAGTTCCGCCCCGATCACGCCTCTTTCCTGCTGATGCCAACGTTTCTGCATCAGTCGCCGGAGAGCCTGATCCCAGAGGCCCGCGACCTGCTCGTCGGGATCGACGACGACCGGCCCCCCGAGGGCAGCGTGGTGTTTCGGCACCGCGCCCGGGTGCTCGAGGCCCGCCGGGTGCTGCGGCTCGACGAACTCGCGGCCTACCGCGGCCGGCACGTGTGGTCCGATGCGGTCGTCGCCGAGCGGTTCCATCGCTGGAAGGACGAACTGCACGTGCTCGTCGTGGACGTGGCTCCCCTGCCCTCGCCCGTCACGCTGCCCTGGCACGACTCGTACGGCGGCTGCCGGTCGTGGATCGAGCTTCAGGATGAGGTGCCGGTGAACCGGCAGACCAGCCTCTCGTAGCCGAGTGGCCGTTCGTACGACGCCGCCTGCTCCACCCTGGGCACGGCGTCGATCGGGTCGATCCGTTCCACGAGGTCGCAGATCGCCTCGAGCAGCCCGCGGACGAGCGTCCGCGAGTGGGCCGCACCCAGGCAGAGGTGCGGACCGAACCCGAACGACACGTGTGGATTCGGCCGCCGCTCCAGCCGGACCTCCCGCGGGCAGGCGAAGGCCGACTCGTCGAGGTTGGCCGACGCCCATCCCAGCGACACGCGGCCGCCGGCCGCCACTGCGACCCCGTGCACGTTCCCGCCGGCGGGACAGACGCGGCCGATGTGGGTGAGCGGCATGAACACCCGGAAAAACTCCTCCGTGGCGAGCACGATCCGGCTCCGGTCGGCGCGGAGCGCCCCGAGATCCTGTGGGCAGGCGGCGAGGTGGCCGATGATGCAGGCTACGGTGTGGATGATCGTGTCGCGTCCGCCCGCGAACGCGAGGTTGGCGAAGCCCAGCATCTCGCCGCGGGTGAGGGGCCGGCCGCCGAGCCGGGCCCGCACGAGCAGGCCGAAGAAGTCGTCGCCCGGCGACTCCACGGCGCGGTCGAACCGCTCGTGTAGGTAGGCGTCGAGCGCGGCGGCCTTGGCCTCCCCATCGGTGCCGTGGAAGACGTGCACGCCCCAGCCGATCCAGCGGTCGGCCTCCGCCCCGTCGACATTGAGGAGCA
>CAXNJC010000205.1:0-4112 GCA_964202525.1 Pirellulales bacterium | reverse complement strand
AGCCGGTTCGAGCCCTGCGGCCTGACGCAGCTCTACGCCCAACGGTATGGCTCGATTCCGGTCGTCCGCGCGACGGGTGGGCTGGTCGACACCGTGGTCGATGCCACGCCCGAGTCGATCCGCGACGGCTCGGCGACGGGGTTTGCGTTCACGCGGTTCGATGCCGCCGGCCTCGGCCAGGCCCTCGATCGGGCCCTCGCCGCCTACGACGACAAGCCGCTCTGGAAGGCGCTCGTGGGCAACGCGATGCGGCAGGACTGGTCGTGGCAGGCGAGCGGCAGCGAGTACGTGCGGCTTTTCGAGCGGACGCGGGCGGGCTGACCCGCACGCGTGGCAAGCCGGGCAACCTGCGCATGACCGTGCGGCGCACGGGGGTGGCGGGCGGGCGGGTGAACCGCTGCGACCGATACATCTCGCATGAGCCGCATCATTCTCAGACTGGCGTTCCTGTCGCTGTTCGTGGTCGTCTCGGTCGCCGCCGCGGGCCCGCCGTGCAGCCATTGCAAACGCACAGCCGCGGGCAACGAAACGCCCTACGGTGACACCGGCTGCGGACCGCGGTACTGCGGCGCGAAGCACGAGGAATGCTGGGCGCCCGATCCGTGCGACGCCTGCGGGCGGTGGAAGGGCTGCAACGGTGCGAAGCAGATGCCCGAGAAGCTCGCGCCGTGGCAACTGCCGCCGGGCCGCGGCTTCCAGAGCGGGCAGGACGTGGGCTATCGGTCGGCGCCGTGCGGCACCTGCAATCCCTGTGGGCCGCAGTTTCCCTGGCTCTTCTGACGCTCCGCCACGAGCGTGGCGGCGAAGGTGATCTCATCGCTGCGGTCGCGGCAGGCGCGGCGCAAAAGCCCCCACTCGCCCGAGGCTGCGGCCAGATCGACGAGCGCCGGCAGCGCCGCCACGGTCTGCAGCGGGCTCGGCATGCCCCGCTCGTCGCGGGGCCGCGCCAGCGCCGCGTGGAGGGCCTCGGCGGGCCGCCCGAGCCGCGATAGCAGGAGCACGAGCACGTCGTGCGGGAGCGACCCGGCCTCGGGTTCGGCCGTCACGGCCGCCGTGCGGAAAAACTGAACGGCGCGGTCGACACCGACGCCAATCTGGCTGCCGTAGAACAGCCGCGACGCCTCGCCCACGTTGTCGAACGGCGGCTCGCCAGGATAGACGAGGTCGGCCGGCAGGCGGCAGGCATACTCGGCGAGTTCGTAGCTGCGGCGAATCGTCGGCTCGTCGTCGCACACCCGCGCGATCCGCAGCACCGACTGCAGATGCGAGACGTCGACGTGCAGGCCCATGTCGGCGGACCCGAGGGCGGCCAGCAGGCCGCCGAGCGTGGCAGGTGGAGGCATTGCGATGCCCCGCGACTCGACGTCGCCGGCGAGGCTCGAGCGGACCTCGTCGTGAAGCCAGGCCACGAGCACGCCCGCCGCGGGCCGCTGCCGAGCCGCGGGCAGCCGCGAGACGGCCTGTTCGAAGGCGGTGATCGCGTTGCAGGTGCCCTGCGTGGCGAGCACGATCTCGATGCCGAGCGCCGGGTCGACGGCATCCCACAGGACCACGCCGAGGATCTCCTGGAGCACGCGATCGGCCTCGGGGTCGTCGTGGGCGGAGGCGAGCAGCGGGCGGGCCAGCGCCGCGAGTCGGGCCGACACCTCGGCAGGCTCGGCGGCCGCCCGGAGATACATCCAGCCGGCGGCCACCTGCCGCTCGTCGATCAGCGGCCAGCCAGCCTCGCGGCAGGCAGCCAGCGACCGCTCGTCGAAGGCGTCCCGCGCCGCCAGCGGCACGTCGCCGGGGGCCCCGACCGGTGGCAGGCCAAGCGCGACGCGGGCCTGGATGATCCGCGTGTCGAAGAGCCCATGCCAGCGGCCCCGGGCTGCCAGCGACGCCGCCAGGTCGTCGAGCATCGCGGCCGCGCCGGCAGTGTCGCACGTGCGGACGAGGTGGTCGAAGCGGTCGGGCTCCGTCATCGGGCCGCCTCCCGCTGGCGGACGGCTTCGTAGGCCAGCACGGCGGCGGTCACGGACAGGTTGAGGCTGTCGGCGATGCCATGCATCGGGAGTCGCACGCTGTCGAAGCGGAGGCGTCGCTCGGCCGCGGCGGCGGCCCATGCGGCCGAGAGCCCGTGCGCCTCGCTGCCGAGCACGATCGCGGCGCCCCCGCGGAGATCCGCCTCGTGCCAGAGTCGCGTGCCCGTGGGCGTGGCGGCCACGACGCATCGATCATGCGACCGGCACCAGTCAATGGCCTCGGCCGTCGAGCAGGTTGCCAACGGCATCGAAAACGCGGTGCCGAGGCTCGCGCGGATCACGGCCGGGTTGGCGACGTCGGTGCGGGCATCGCAGACGATCACGCCGCCGAGGCCCGCGGCGTCGGCCGTGCGGAGGATCGCGCCCAGGTTGCCCGGCTTCTCGACGCCCTCGATGACGAACACCGTGCGGTCCTGAGCCAAGGTCACGGCCACGAGCGGCGTGGCCCCGAATCGCACCACGCCCACCACGCCCTCGTTGCGGCCGCCGAAGGCGACGCGTTCGAACGCCCGCTCCGACGCGGTCACAACCTGCGTGCCCGCGGCCGCAAGCGCGGCAAGCCACTCCGCGAGCCGCGTCCCGAACTCCGCCGAGGGAGGATCGTCGAGCCGGCGGGCATCGACGAACACCTCCACGATTTCGACACCGGAGGCGGCCGCCCGGGTGAGCTCCCGCCGGCCGTCGACGAGCGTGAGCCCGGTCGCCCGCCGCTCGTCGGCGTCGCGGAGCGCCGCGGCCCGCTTGAGCCGCGGGTTGGCAGGGCTCGTGATCGACTCGGGGCCGTGCATCGCGGTCATGAGGCGGAAGGGAGGCGGGCGAAGCCGCCGAGCGTGAGCGTGCGTCCGGAGTCGTCGAGCAGATCGAGCGAGCCCGACTCGACCCGTGCCGCGGGCCGACGGCCCGCGGCGGCGATCGCTTCGGCCAGTGTGTCGCCAAGCCGCGCCGGATGCCAGCCCGGCGAGTGGCACGTGAGCAGCACGGGGCCGGAGGAGTCGGGGTCGAGCAGCCGGGCGAGGTCGGCCAGCAGATCGGGAAGGTGGCGGTCGATCGAGAATGGCTGACCCTTCGGGCCGTGGCCCCACGAGGGAGGATCGAGCACGACCCCGGCGAAGCGGCGGCCGCGCTTGAGGCATCGCGCCACGTAGGTGGCCGCGTCCTCGCAGACCCACGAGATCGGCAGGTGATCGAGGTCGGAGGCCGCGGCATTGCGGCGAGCCAGCGCGACGGCCTGCCGCGAGGCATCGACGTGCACCACCTCGGCGCCCGCCGCCGCCGCGGCGAGGCTCGCGGCACCCGAGTGCGCGAACAGCGAGAGGATCGGCATCCCGGCCCGCGTCGCTCCGCGAAGCCACCGCCACTGGTCGGCCTGTTCGAGGAACACGCCCACCTGCCCCGAGGGTGACGGGTGAACCTCCAACACGATCGTCGCGTCGCCCACTGGCACCGCCGCGTGCCACGGCTCGGGCGGTGGACGGTTGAACGTCCACGTGCCGCGGCTGTCCGGACCCGTGGCGTCGGCGGTGGTGCTGAAGACGGCGGCCGCGTCTTCCCAGAGGGAGGGCGCTCGCCGGCGCACGGTCGTCTGCGGCAGCGGCCGATCCACGAGCACTCCCCCGAGCCGCTCCAGCCGGCGGCCGTGCCCCCGCCCATCGACGCCGAAATCGACGACGGCAGGGTCACGCAACTTTTCGGGCCGGGGGCCGTTCATGATGGAGGTGAGAATACCGCTGGGGGCACGATGAACGATCACCCCCGATCGTTCGGTCGCGTCTGCCACCCGCTTGTGCCACTCTGGAGGAGGCTCGTGCCATGCGCTGCATGCCCGTTCGTGTCGTGGGATCGTCGTTGATCGCCCTGCTGGTCGTCTGTCCTGCCGCCGACGGTCGCGCCATGGCGAACGACGCCGGGCCGACCGTCTTTCAGCGGGCGATCCGTTCGTGGATGGGCGTGGTCACGCTCCTCGCGGAAGAGGGTGAGTCCGCGAGCGCGGAGCGGAGTGACGGCGAGGCGAAGCGCGGCGACGGCGCGCGGGCCGACCACGGGCACGCGATGCGGGGCGAACGCGGCGATCGCGAGGGCAGGGGGCCA
>CAXNJC010000204.1:0-4124 GCA_964202525.1 Pirellulales bacterium | reverse complement strand
GATGGTCGAGATCGTGGCCGAGTCGAACTCCACCAGCGCCCGCTCGAGCCGCCGGATCCGGTCGGCGACCTCGGCGTCGGTGCCGTCGCGGAGCCGGGCGGCGATGTCATCGCCGGTTGCATCGCCGCCTCGCAGCGTGCGCACGGTCTCCACGAGCCGCCGGCGGACGCGATCGCGGAGTTCCGCGGCGGCGTTCTGCGTGAAGGTGGTGATCAGGATCTCGCTGATCCGGAGATCCTCGCGGAGGGCGAGCTCCCGCGTGACGATGGCGGCCACGGAGTAGGTCTTCCCCGTGCCGGCACTCGCCTCGACGATCAGGCCGTGGGAGAACGAGTCGTGGGCGAGGTCAAGGTGCATCGGGGGTGTACACGTACTGGCGGGTGATGGCGGTCAGGGCGTGGAAGCGGGCGAAGAACCTCTCCAGGTCTGGGTCGCCGGGGAACACGTCGTCGAAGTCGGGCTGCGGTCCGTGCACGATGGCCTCGTAGCTCGTGGCGTACTGCGAGCTCGACGTGAAGGTGCCGAACGTATCGCGGGCAGCGTCGGGATCGCTCAGCCTGGCGCTGGCGTCGTTGAACGTGCCGTGCGGGGTGACGGCCGCCTGGCGATAGAGGCCGACGAGTTCGGTGAGCAGCTGCCGCGCCCGCGGGCCGTCGATCGAGGCATGGAGCTTGATCACCCGCACCTGGGCGGCGGGCTGGACCTCGCCGTTCGGCTTGTGGGCTCCCGGGAACCAGTCCTCGTGCTGGTTGAGGATGATCGCCCGCTCGACCGCATGCCCCGAGGCCTTCGCCGCCAGCAGCATCGCCACGGCGAGCATCTTCGCGCGAAGGAACTGGTCGGAGGACGACTTCTTCGCGTCGGGCCGCACGAGCACGATCGTGCGAATTGCCTGCGCATCGGGGTGGCAGCGCTCGATCACGCCCGCGAGCGTGAGGCCGTCGAGATCGACATGGAGCGTGGCCGCGACGCACTCGTCGAGCGGCACGTGCTCGTCTTGTGCCACCGTGAGCAGCGCGGCGGCGAACTGCGTGATCTCCGTGACGACCGCGTCGCCGAAGCCGAGTACCGGCACGTCGCCGTTGACCCTGGCGGCCGTCCCCCACGACTCCGCGTATGACTGGCGGTCGTCCGTGGCGAGCAGCCCCTCGATGTAGTCGTCCATCAGCCGGCGCCGCTCGAGGGTGGCGAGTTCCAGCGGGAGCGTGGCCGGGATCGCGAGCTCATCGTCGCGCCAGGTGCTGATGCCGAGCGTCTTGCGGACGAAGGGCCAGAGCGGATCGTGCATGAAGCCGGCCAGCGACTCGAGCTCCACGTGCGTGGGCGGCTCGACCGAGGAGGTGGCGACCGCCGCCGCAGCGACGCTCTTCCCGAGAGCCTTCGCAGCCGCGAGGGCCGCCGCGTCGTGGCTCCACGCCACGTCGGACGCCACCACCCCCTTGCCTTCGCCGATGAAGTTGCGCCGGCTGCAGGCATGGCGGGGATGGAAGACCTCGATCGCCGAGTGCTCCGCGCCGTCGCGGGAAACCGGCGGCACTCCGTGCCGCCCCACGAAGTCGATGAACTCGGCCAGCGGCGTGACCAGCGGCAGCGTGGCGTTGTTCTTCACGTCCATGCCGGTGCAGGTGATGATCAGCCGCTCTCCCGCGGCCAGCAGGCAGTCGAGCAGGCCGCGGCGGACCTCGAGGCGGGGATCGGCGTCGCCGAGCAGGCGTGGCTCGCGCTCGACGAGATCCTCGCTGTCGCTCTCGCGGGGCACCACGGCCTCGCCGTCGAAGCCGGCCAGGCAGACCACGCAAAACGGCACGCCGCGGAGCGGGATCATCGAGGTGGCCGTGATCGCCCCGGTACGGAGCGGCTGGCGGCCGACCGGAGCCGCGAGCGTGGCCGAGAGCAGGGACTTCACGTCGTGGTAGGGCACGGCGACCGGAGTGGCATCGTGCGGCGCTGCCGTGGCGGCCTGGCGGAGCGCGTCGAGTTCGGCCAGGGGCAGGGCGAGGTCGTCGTGTTCCTCGCCGGCGAGCCGGCCGAGGGCGGCTTCGAGGAGATCGCACCACTCGGCCATGGGCCGCGGCTCGGCGATGGCCCGATCGAGATCGTCGATGATGCCGAAGATGGCGGCCAGCGGGGCGAGGTCGGCCACCTCGGCCGCATCGACGTGGGCGAGCGGCACGACGCCGCCGAGCACGGGCTCGGGGGCACCGTCGGGCACGACG
The DNA here is from genome assembly GCA_964202525.1 of Pirellulales bacterium. Taxonomy (GTDB): domain Bacteria; phylum Planctomycetota; class Planctomycetia; order Pirellulales; family UBA1268; genus QWPN01. The sequence continues at coordinate 1,908 of CAXNJC010000204.1, read as the reverse complement.
GCGCCCAGCACCGCCCGCTCGAGCCCGAGCCGCCAGGTGTGGGCCGAGAGCTCGGGTCGGTCGAGGCCGTCGCGCACCCGACGGGCGGCATCCAGGCCCCACCGGATCCGCGTCCGCTCGATGCACCGTTGCCAGACAGCCACGGTGTCGTCGTCGAATCCGAAGTGTTCGCGGACCAGCGGATGGCCGGCCACCGCCAGCATGCCGTCGATCGAGCAGCGGGAGCCGAGCAGTTCGATCAGGGCCGCGAGCAGTTCCGCGCCGCGGCTGACCTCGCGGATGCCGCGGTCGGCCACGAGCAGCGGCAGGTGGATGCCGCCCGGCAGCGAGCGGGCGAAGGTCGCCTCGAGGTGCGGGGCGAGGCTGGCGATCTGCGGGCTCACGATCACCACTTCGTGCGGCGCGAGCCCGTCGAGTTCGCGGAAGGCGTGCAGGATCGCGTCGTGGAGCACCTCCGCCTGCCGGCCGAGGTCGTGGCAGCGATGGATCAGGAGGGAATGGTCGCCTCGCCCCGCACGGGGATCGGCGGCTGCCACCGGCTGCACGTGGCCCGATGCGACCGTGTGCTTGAGCCGCGCGAGCAGCGGCGCCCCGGCGGGCGGCGGATCCGGCGGCGTGGTGGCCGCATGCGTTGGCGTGATGCCCTGCGACGCGAGGAGCCACTGGGCTTCGCGGGTGCCGCGGAGCCAGGTGTCGACGAGCGGATCGACGCCGGCCGTCGGGGCATCATCGCGTCGGGTCGGCGCCACGCCCGGCGACTGCGGCGGCGCCTCCACCGCCCATGCCTCGCGAAGCACCGGAGACGGATGCACGAGCACCACCCGCACATCGCACGGAGCGGCCGACGCGGTCGGCACGGTGGCGAGCCTCTCGAGCACCTGGATCTGGTGCAGGGAGAGGCCCTGCAGACCGGCCACGAGCACGGCATCGGGGCCCGGCCCCCGTGGGTCGCGGTCACGCACGGGAGGGCAGGGCGCGGCGATTCGGCGATTCACCTCCCGCCAGAGGTCGTACTGCCACCGGTCGGAATCCCGCAGCTTCGTCTCGAGCGTGCGGCCCTGGTCATCCGCCGCCGGGTTCAGCCGGGCGTGGCCGGCCTCCCACTCGAGGATCATGCCGGGGCGGCGGAAGTGGTAGTGGTCGAATCGGTCGGCGATCCGGCGCGCCGCCAGGAGCGGGCCGCCGGCCCGCTTTACGACGGCGGCGAGGGCCGGATTGTGGGCGATCACGGCGAGAATCGTGAACGTGAGTTGCTCCACGTCCCACGGATCGATGGCGGGCGATTCGCGATCGACGGGCTGCAGCAGCCCCGAGATCGTGCCGGGATACGAGAACTCGACGTTGGCGACGATCCCGTCGCCGCGGCCCGGCCCCGAGGTGCCCAGTTGCCGCGCGAGCCGGTCGTGTAGCCAGGCCTTCGCCCCTGCGGTGGGCACCACGATTCGGGGTCGCGCGAAGAGATCGCCGTCGCGCGACAGGAACGCGACCGCGTGCGCGACGACGTCGTCGAGCCGCTCGACGCAGGAGACCGTCAGGGGCATGGGGAGATCCTCGAGGCCGGCCGGCCGTGGCCGGGCCGCACCAATCTACGCCGTGAGCCCCGCGGCGCTCCGCCAGTCGGGGCCCGCGGAGGCCCGGCCGCCTCAGGCGGCCACGATGTCGGCGAACCGCCGGGCGAACGCCTCGGGCGAGACTCCGGCGAGGATCCGGGCGCGGTCGCCTCCGGCCACCCACCGCTCGGCTGCCCCCTCGATCGCCTCGGCGAGGGCCTCCGGCGGGCAGTCGGCCGCCACGAACGACACGACCTCCGGCGGCAGCTCCGCAAAGCTGCCCTCGCCCGTCACCACCAGCGGCGTGCCCGCCGCGAGCAGCTCTGCCACCGCGGCCGACGACTCGCCGTGGGTCGTC
>CAXNJC010000203.1:0-4130 GCA_964202525.1 Pirellulales bacterium | reverse complement strand
TCACGGTGCTCGCGGTGCTCGCCCGCGGCGGCTTTGACGCCCGCGTGGTGCACCTCGGCCGGCTCTTCGAGGTGGGCCACCACACCGCCAGCATCGACCTGGTCGCCGACGGGCTCTCGGTGCCGTACGTCTGCTTCTCCACGGGCCTTTGCAGCCTCGTAAACGCGTTCGCGGGAAAGTATCTCCACCGGGAGCCCGGCTTCACCCGGTTCTTCATCCTGCTGGCGCTGTTCGGCACCGGGATGAACCTGATGGTGCTCGCCGGCAGCATCGACGTGCTCTTCGCCGGCTGGGAGTTTCTCGGGATCTCCTCCGCGCTGCTGATCGGATTTTTTCACGAGCGGCGCAACGCCGTCGACGCGGCACTCCGGGCATTCGTCACCTATCGCGTGTGCGACGTGGGCCTGTTCGGCGCGAGCGTCGTCATCCATCGGGCGACGGGAACCGGCGACTTCGCCACGCTGTTCGCCGGCGCTTGGCCGCACGCGACCTGCCTGGTCGACGGCCGCACGGCCGCAGCGATCACGCTCCTGATCGCGTTCGCGGCCCTCGGCAAGAGCGCGCAGGTGCCATTCTCAGGCTGGCTGCCGCGGGCCATGGAGGGGCCGACGCCCTCCAGCGCCATCTTCTACGGGGCGCTGTCGATTCATGCGGGAGCCTACGTGCTCCTGCGGTGCGAGTCGCTGCTCGATGCGGCGCCGCTCACCGCCTGGCTGCTGGTGCTCGTCGGAGCCGGCACGGCGTTGCACGGGGCGATCGTCGGCAGCGTGCAGACCGACTTGAAGAGCATGCTCGCGTATTCGTCCATGACGCAGGCCGGCCTGATTCTGGCCGAGATCGGCCTCGGCCTCCGGATCCTGCCGCTCGTGCACGTCTGCAGCCACGCCGTGCTCCGCAGCCTGCAGATCCTCCGCTCGCCTTCGGCGATGCACGACCGCCACGAACTGGCGGCCGCGCTCGGGGGGCCGCCGGGCCGGCCGTCCTGGTCGATCGGGCGACTGCTCCCTCCGGGGGTCGAGCGGCATCTCTACCACCTGGCGCTCGAGCGCGGTTTCGAGGAGACGATCGTGTCGCGGCTGGTGGTCCGGCCGCTGCTGAGCATGCTCGTGGCGGCCGATCGCGCCGAGCGGCGGTGGATCGAGCGGCTCGGAGGCGGACGCGGCGTCGGCGGCCGGCACGATGCCCACGGAGGCATGCCATGAACGACACCTCGCGGCTCATCCTCGGCGCCGCCGCCACCTGCGTGGTGACGCCGCTCATGGGTGCCGTGGTCCTTCGTTTCACGGAGCGCCGGCTCGACCCACGGGCGGTCTCGATCGGTGCGCTGACGCTCGCGCTCGCGGCGGCCGGCACGGTGGCGGGCCTCTGGCACGCAGGGCCTGGCCGGCCGGCGTGCATCGGCCCCCACCTCGCCGGTGGCGATCTCGTGCTCGTCGACGGGCTGACGGCCCTGCTCCTGCCCTACGTCGCGGTCGTCGACCTCGCCGTGGTGCTCGTCGCGCCCCGCCGGGCGTTCGCCTCGACGGGCGTGCGGCGGCTGCTGGCGGGCGCGGCCATCACCTTCGCCACGCTGGTCACGGCCCACCCGGCAGCGCTGACGGCGCTGTGGGCCGTCTCGGCCGTCGCCACGTGGTCCACGATCCGGGGCACGCTGGGCGGCCAGGCGACCGCCCGCGTGTATGGCTCGATGATGGCCGTCGCGGTGGCGTGCCTCGCCGTCGGCACGGCGCTGCTCGTCGCGGATCCCCCCTGGATCGCCGGGAGCGGCGCGACGGGTGCGGCGGGCGGTTGGCTGGTGGCGCTGGCGGTGATGATTCGCAAGGGACTCATTCCTTTTCACTCGTGGTACCCGGCCCTCTTCTCGGGCGCCTCCCTGGCGACCGCGCTGGTCGTCACCATGCCGCAGGTGGCCACCTACACCGGCGTGCGACTGCTCGTGGGGCACGCCGACGGGGTGCCCCACGAACTCGTCGTGCTCGCCAACGCCGCGCTCCTGACGGCCACCTACGGCGCGGCGCTGGCCGTCGTGCAGCGGGACGTTCGCGGGCTCGTGGGGATGCTGGCGATGAGCCAGTCGGCGATGGTGTTCGCCGGGCTCTCGGGCACGGTGCCCACCGAGATCGTCGGGGCGCTGGCCGTGTGGGTGTCGAGCGGGCTGGCGCTCACGGGGATCGGCCTGGTCACCTGGGCGCTGGAGAGCCGCGGGGGGCGGATCTCGATCGAGACGCTGCAGGGCCGATTCGCCGACGCACCGGCCCTGGCGGCGTTCTTCCTGCTGTTCGGCCTCGCGGCCCTCGGGTTTCCCGGCACGCTCTCGTTCGTGGCCGACGACCTGATCATCGCCGGCAGCCTCGACGACCACGTTCACGCCGGCCTGCTGGTGATTCTGACCACCGTGTTCGCGGCGATCGCCGTCGTCCGCGGGTGGTTTCGCGTGTTCGGCGGCCCCGTCACGGTGGACGCCCCCCGGCATGCCATTCTCCCCCGCGAGCGGATCGCGTTCACGGGCCTGCTCGTCATCCTGTTCGGCCTCGGGCTCTGCCCCGGCCCGCTAGTCCGTTCGCTCGAGAAGGTGGCCACGTCGCTGCTCGCCTCGCGGCACCACGATCATCCGGCTCCATCGTCCACCTCCTCCTCGTCCTCCTCCGGAGACCACCGATGAACCTGTCTCACGCCCCGAGCCCGGCTCCGGACGGCGACGTTCCCCGGGGCCGCTGGCCTGAGTGCCTGCCGTATGCGCGGTCCGATGCGACCAGCGGGTTCCTGGTGTTCCTGATCGCCCTGCCCCTGTGCCTGGGCATCGCGCTGGCGAGCGGGTTTCCTCCGGTGGCGGGCGTGTTCACGGCCGTCGTCGGCGCGATCGTCACCACCTTCATCAGCAACTCCGAGCTCACGATCAAGGGGCCGGCCGCCGGCCTGATCGTGATCGTGTTCGGGGCGATGCAGTCGTTCGGGTACACGGGCGGCGCCGACCCCGACGCCGACTTCCAGGCCTACCGCATGGCGATCGCGGTGGGCTGCGCGGCCGGCGTGCTGCAGGTGGCGTTCGGGGTACTGCGGGCCGGCGCCCTCAGCGAGTTCTTTCCGACCGCCGTCGTGCACGGCATGCTCGCCGCGATCGGCTTCATCATCTGCCTCAAGCAGCTGCCGGTGGTGTTCGGCCAGAAGGCCGCAGGCGAGCCCCTGGAGATCCTCCGCGAGTTGCCCGAGAAGATCCTGCACCTCAACCCCGCGATCACCGCGATCGGCCTGGTGAGCCTCGCGATCCTGTTCGGCTGGCCGGCGATCCGCGGCCGCCTCCGCCCAGCCTGGCTGCGGCTCGTGCCCGCGCAGCTCCTGGTGCTGGCGGTGGCCGTGCCGCTGGGCCGCTGGCTCGACCTGTCGCACGATCACTACTACCAGTTCGCCGGTCGCGACTACGCCGTCGGCGGGTCCTTCCTCGTCACCGTCCCCGGCAACCTCGCCGCCGCCGTCACCACACCCGACTTCTCCGTCTTCGCGCGACCCGACCTTCGGTTCACCGCCCTGTGGTCGGTGGTGATGTTCGCCCTCGTCGGCAGCGTGGAGTCGCTCCTCTCCGCGAAGGCGATCGACCTGCTCGATCCATGGAAGCGGAAGACCGACATGAACCGCGACCTGCTGGCGGTGGGCGTGGCGAACGTCGCCGCCGCGGCGGTCGGCGGCCTGCCGATGATCTCCGAGATCGTGCGGAGCAAGGCCAACATCGACAACGGCGCCCGGACGCGATTCGCTGATCTCTGGCACGGCCTGTTCCTGCTGGCGGCGGTGGCCCTCGCGCCCGGCCTGATCCACATGATTCCGCTGTCGGCGCTCGCCGCGATGCTCGTCTACACGGGCTTCCGGCTCGCGTCGCCCCGCGAGTTCATCAATGTGTTCAAGATCGGCTCCGAGCAGCTGCTGATTTTCGTGGCCACGATCGTCGGCGTGCTGGCCACCGACCTGCTGGTCGGCGTGGGCATCGGGATCCTGCTGAAGTTCGTGATTCACGCGATCGCAGGCGTCCCGCTGTCGTCCTTCTTCAAGCCCTTCCTCAAGGTGAGCACCGTGGACGACACCACCGTGCAGATCGACGCCAGCGGCTCGGCGGTGTTCAGCAACTGGCTCCCCTT
>CAXNJC010000202.1:0-4141 GCA_964202525.1 Pirellulales bacterium | reverse complement strand
CGCCGGTCGACGCATCGACGGCTCGCAGAGGCGTCCGCTCCCCACCGACGATCACGACCGACGGTGAGACCCACGCCGGCCGAGCCGCAGGGTCGACGACCGCCTGCTGCCAGTCGATCTCCCCGCCGCCGCCTACCGCGGCAAGCGGGCCCGCAACCGCCGCCACCCAGAGTCGTCGAATCGCCGTCCCCGGTCGCATGCCGTCGCCTCGTGATCGTCGTCAAGGGCCGCATCATACCCAGCTTGTGCGGTCATCCCACTCGGCTTCCCCTGCGAGCGCGAGGCGGATTCCTACGGGGAACCTGCCTTGTGGCTCCGGTGTCGGCGCGGGACAGTCCATCACCTCCCATGAACAAGAACCAGCCTGCCTCCCAGTCGTCGCCCCGCGGGGCGAGGTGTCGTCGAGGCCGAGCGAGCTTCGCTCTCGCCGCGGTGATGTGCCTCGCCGCCGTCGTGACCCGCGCTGAAGGCCTCGAAGCGACGTTCCTGCCGGGCGTCGACGGCCTGCAGATCTGGCGGCGCACGCTCGCGACGATCGCCGCCGAATGGCCCGTGGCCAGGGTGGTGGAGCCCGACTTCGTCGCCGTGCCGCCTCGCGCGGGACTCGTCGAGTCGGCGTGGGTGGACCCCGCGAGCGAACCCCTGGCAGCGTGGCCGCCGCGCCGCCAGCGGATGGTGGTCCGCGTGCTGCCCGCCGCCGATGGCGTGTGGATCGATGCCGCGGTTCAGACCCAGTCGCTCTCCGGTGCGGCCACCGGTGGAGACGGCGTGGAGCTCGTCGGCGGCTGGCGGGCCGATCCGGAGTCCGATGCCGTCGAGACGCGGCTGGTGGCCCAGTTGGCCCCGGCGGCGTCGTCCGTGCAGGACCTGCCGCCGCTCGATCGGGAGGAGTTCCTCGCTCCGGCCGCCGTGGAGCTGCCCTGGTCGCGAAGCCGGTTTCCCCGGCTCTCCCGCGCCGGCCACCAGATCGCGGAGGACTACCGCAACTTCTACGACTGCGAGGGTCTCGTCAGCACGGCCGCGGCCTTCGGGGCTGGAGCCATCATGGCCAACACCGGCTTCGACGACACGATGCAGAACGCGTGGCAGCGGGGGGTGGAGCCGACGGGCCTCGGCACGTTCTTCTCCGGCTGCAAGGACATCGGCGAGGGGCGGTACGTGCTGCCCATCTTCGGCGTCGCCGCGGCGACCGGGGCCGTGTTCGAGGGCAATCCGGTCGGCGATGTGGTCGGCGAGTGGGGCGCGAGGTCGCTCCGCATGTTCGTCGTCGGCGGTCCGCCCGTTTATGTGCTGCAGCTGGCGACGGGCGCCGGACGACCGTCGGAGGGCCGCGGCAGCGCGTGGCAGTTCTGGCAGGACAACAACGGCGTCAGCGGCCACACCTTCGTGGGCGCGATTCCTTTTCTTGCCGCCGCCGACATGGTCGAGAGCCCGCTGCTCAAGGGCACGCTGTACGTCTGCTCCACGTTCGTCGGCTTCTCACGGATGACCGACAACGCCCATTATCCGTCACAGATATTTCTCGGCTGGTACCTCGCCTGGGCGAGTTCGCGGGCGGTCAGCATGACCGAGACCCACTTCGCAGGCATGGAGATTCGCGTGGTGCCTCTGCCGACGGCCGATCTGGGCGGCGTGGCGGTCGAGGGCCGCTGGTGAGCAGCGAGCCTACCGCGCTGACGGCCGACGGCGGGTGACGACCATCCCGATGGCCACGGCCGACACGGCGACCACCGCGAGGGACGGTTCGGGGACGGCGGTCCACGAGAGCGCGTAGTCCTGGGGATAGGAGACAGAGCCCCAGACACCCCCGGTGGTGTTGTCGAAGGTGTTGAGTGGGTATTCGATCCGGAGGCCGTAGCGACCGGTGCTCGGCAGGGTGAACGAGAGGTGCTCGACGGTGTTGTAGAGGCTCTCCGAGCGGGCCACGAGCGTCGTGAAGGCATTCGTGCCGTCGAGTTGCCAGACCGAGAGATTGAGGTCGGCCTGGGCCACGTCGGCATAGGAGGTGGTGGCGTAGTTGAAGAACCGGTTCCGCAGCCACGAGAGTGTCGTGGTGAGCGTGCTGCTGCCGGTCAGCAGTCCCGGGAGCAGGTAGTCGTTGGTCGTGCCAACCAGCGCGGTGCCGTAGTCCCAGCCGGTGAGGGCCACCGTGCCGAGGGTGCCGGTCGCGGTTCCCGGCACGTCGATCTGACCGTTGAGCTGGAGATCGAAGGTGGTGTCGAGGTTCATCCGGCCCGTGCCGGCCGCCCAGTCGAGCGATTGGGTCGTGCGGAGGTAGGTCGTGCCGCCGACCGTCACGCTCTGCTGGCCGTTCGTCCACCCGGCGGTCTTGTCGGCACCGTTGAGCAGGAGCGCCTTCACGACCACGCTCTGGGTCGCCGTCGGGATGGACGACAGGGCAGGCAGCGTCTTGGCGGCACTAGTCACAAGGGCGGCTCCACCCGCCACGAGCGGCGCGGCGAAACTCGTGCCGGCGATGCCGTTGGAGTAGAGGTCCGGCTGCGTTCCCTGGTTGGTCGAGCTCGTCAGCGTCGGGTTGTTGCCGCCCGCCTGGCCGCCCCAGAACGCGCTCACGAGCGAAGCGCCCGGGGCTGAGATATCGACCGCCGCGCGGACGCCCGCCACCGTCACGGTCGATCCCGAGGTGTTCACGTAGCCGAACGCCTGCGGGGCGCGACTGCTGAAGCTCGCCACGGCGTCGAACGTGTTGGCGTTCGTGAGGGCGCCGACCGTGATCGCGTTGTAGTCGGACCCGGGCGAGCCCACCGTGTTGGCCGTGGGGCCGCTATTACCGGCGCTGGCCACGTACGTGGTCAGGGGGTTCTGCCATGCGTAGGCGTCCATCACGATCGACAGGGCGTCGGTGCCGTCGGGATCGGTGAACCCGTAGCTCGAGTTCACGACGTCGGCCACACCGAACGTCTGCTCGTAGGGGACGAGGAACGATTCGACGGTGAGGTTAAAGCTCAGGGCATAGGCGGGCGAGACCCAGGCCGAGGCGATCGCCGCAGCCCGGAGGTCGGTGCCGAAGGCGATGCCATCCTGGTAAATGCCCCCGCCCGCGGTCTGCCGGCCCCCGATCAGCATCGCTGCCCAGGTGGCATGACGATCGTACTTGGGCGCGACCGACGCCCCGCCCCACGATGTCGTGCCGGACACGAAGTTCGTGGAGGTGGTGGCGACGTGCTGCAAGGTCTCGTGGCCGTTCCAGAAGTAGCCGGCCTCGAGGTTCGTCGTGACGGTGTTTTGGCCGATGATCGGCGTGGAGTGGTCGTAGTAGGCCCCGGCTCCGAGGAAGGTGTTCAGATCGAACGCCAAGCCTCCCACGTTCGTGGTGGCGTCGGCCGAGGGATCGAAGTTATCGGGGGAGATGCCGTAGGTCGCCGTGACGCCCAGATCACCGGGCGCAAGACGCAGCGTGCCGCCGGCCGCCGGCGTCCTGTCCGGCGACGCTTCGCCTGAGACCGCCTGCCAGGATGCGGCGGGATCGAGTCGCTGCGTGAAGGCCAGAGGCGGCTGGCCCATGGCGGGCGCCACGAAGAGGGCCGGAGCGGCCCACAGGACTGCGAGCAGGCGGCCCAGTGACAGGCGGCCACGTGAACGGAATGCCGCCGTGGTCTGTGCCATCATGGCGCGGGGGCTCTCGCGGTTGTCCTGGGTCGAGGCCGGAAGAACCGTGGCCTCGGCCTGGAGGTGGCCGGCGACGTCGCACGGGCCTGTGGCTCGACGTGCGGTGGGCGGGGCCGGGCGGGCGAATCCTTGCGGAGTTCCAGCGTCCCGAAGTAGGGATCGGGAAACTGCCAGTCGTTTTGGGCCAGACCGCAGTCGCCGATGGAGAGCCAGGCGGCTGCGATCAGGCATACCGCACGTGCACGCCGAACCATCCAACCCCCCCACGGAACAGAATCAGGTGAGGCGCTTCCGCGCAGCGACCCGTGGGCCTCAGCCCATCATCAAGACGGCCATGGCGATCACGGCGGCGCCGACGCCCACCGGCATGGTCACGTACTGACGGCGCCCGACCTGGCCCACGACCTCGCGAGCACGCTCCTCGGCCGTCAGACCGAGCAGTCGCTCGAGATCGAGCAGGCTGATCGGGTGCGCGAGCGACGCGTCAGCGCCCGCCTCGGTTGTGGCCTGC
>CAXNJC010000201.1:0-4142 GCA_964202525.1 Pirellulales bacterium | reverse complement strand
TCCAGGGCGACGTGGTGTTCATGCGGACCACCCACGGCCTCGAGCGGGTCGACGTGATCTACCGCCGGATCGACGACGACTTTCTCGACCCGCTGGCCTTCCGCGAGGATTCGCTCGTCGGCGTGCCGGGCCTGATGCGGGCCTACCGGGCCGGCAACGTGGCGCTGGTCAACGCGCCCGGCACCGGCATCGCCGACGACAAGGCGGTGTATGCCTACGTGCCCCAGATCATCCGCTATTACCTCGGCGAAGACGCGATCATTCCCAACGTGCCGACGTTCGTGTGCGGCGAGCCGGCGCAGCGCGACCACGTGCTCTCGAAGCTGCACGAGTTCGTCGTCAAGCCGGCCAACGAGAGCGGTGGCTACGGGATCGTGCTCGGGCCGCGGGCCACGAAGGAGCAGCTCGAGGACTGTCGCGCCCGGATCAAGGCCAACCCCCGCAACTACATCGCCCAGCCGATGCTCTCGCTGTCCCGCGTGCCGACCGTGGTGGGCGACTCGCTCGAGGGCCGCCACGTCGACCTGCGGCCGTTCATCCTCTACGGCGAGGAGGTCTTCGTGCTCCCGGGCGGCCTGACCCGCGTGGCGCTCGTGAAGGGGTCGCTGGTGGTCAACTCGTCGCAGGGGGGCGGTAGCAAGGACACGTGGGTGGTGCACGAGGGGAGGCGGTAGGCATGCTCTCCCGCGTGGCCGACAGCGTGTACTGGATGAACCGCCAGATCGAGCGGGCGGAGAACGTGGCCCGCGCCGTGGAGACCACGCTCGACCTCGCACTCGACGGCGCCATCAGCCCCGGCCGCCTCTGGAACGCCCTGGTCTGCACGTTCGGCGACGAGGCCGACTTCTGGGCCCGCTTCGGCCTCGCCGACCAGGCCAACGTGATCTCGTTCCTGGCGTTCGACCAGGCGAACCCCAACTCGATCGCCTCCTGCCTGCAGGCCGCGCGGGAGAACGCCCGCACGGTTCGCGACATGATCAGCACGCCGATGTGGGAGGAGATCAACAAGGCGCACCTCTACGTGCGGTCGGCCGCGGCGGCCAACGCGGAGATCGACCATCCCCGCGAGTTCCTCGACGAGATGAAGCGGGCCAGCCAGCTGATCACGGGCGTGGCCGACGCCACCATGTCGCACGGCGAGGCCTGGCACTTCGCCCGGATGGGACGGCTCATCGAGCGGGCCGACAAGACGAGCCGGGTTTTGGACGTGGAGCACTATTTTCAACCGGCGGCTGCGCGAATCGCGCCGCCGGCATCCGGGGCTGCGGCCTACGGCTCGAGCCCCGGGTTGGATGCGGCGCTGCACGGCAGGGCTCCGGCGGCCGAGGAAACAGACGAGGTGGCCGTGCAGTGGTCGGCGGTGCTCGAGAGCGCCAGCGCCCTCGAGATGTACCGCAAGGTGCACGGGGCCGTGTCGCGGCGGGGCGTGGCCGACTTCCTGATCTTCGACAGGGAGTTTCCGCGGGCGATGCACTTCTGCCTCATCAAGGCCGAGGAGTCGCTCCTGGCGATCACCGGCGGCGCGAAGGGGGCCTACTCGAACCCCGCCGAGCAGCGGCTCGGCCGGCTGCGGTCGCACCTCGACTACGGGGCGATCGACGAGATCCTCAGTGGCCCGGGCGGCCTGCACGGGTTCATCGACGGCTTTCAGACCGACCTCAACCAGGCCAGCCAGGCCGTGTTCGAAACCTTCTTCGCCCTCCGCCCGGTGGGCACGACGGGCTGAAGGCGGGCTCCGTTGCTGCGGCCCTGATCAGCCGCCGCGGCAGCGGGCCACGAAGGCGGCGTAGTCTTTTGGCGTGTCGATGCCGCGGGCGGCGTGATCGATCCGCGCGGTGGCGATCGGGATGCCCGCCTCGACCACCCGCAGTTGCTCGAGGCTCTCGAGCGCCGCCAGCCGCGACTCGGGCAGGGCGTTCCAGCGTTCGAGGAGGCTGCGGCGAAACGCATACAGCCCGACGTGCTGCCACCAGAAGGGCGGCTCCGTGGCGAGCAGGCCGTCGCTCCAGTCGCGGGCGGCGGGCACGGCAGCCCGGCTGAAGGTGATCGCCCGCCAGCAGCCCGCCTCCTCGCGGCCGTCGGCCTGCCGCCACGGCGTGAGCACCGCCTTCACGCAGGCCGGGTCGCGGAGGTCGTCGGCGCTTCGCAGCGGCGTGACGAGCGTGGCCATGCCCGCCTCGGGGCAGCGGTCGAGCAGGTCGATGGCGGCGTCGATGGCGGCGGCCGAGAGTTCCGGCTCGTCGCCCTGCACGTTCACGATCACGTCGGCAGCGCCGAGTCGCGGGAGCGCCTCGACGATCCGCGCGGTGCCGCTGGGCGCCTCGGGCGACGTCATCACCGCGGTGCCGCCGAAGGCCGTCACGGCCGCCTCGATCTCGGCGCTGTCGGTGGCCACGATCACGTCGGTCGCGGCCCGCGAGCGGCGGGCGGCCTCGTAGGTGTGCGCGATCAGCGGGCGGCCGGTCTCGGCGAGCAGCATCTTCCGTGGCAGGCGGGTGCTCGAGAGGCGGGCGGGGATGACGATCACGGCCGAGCGGGCGGCGGGCATGACGGTGCTCCAGGGGGCTGATGGTGGAGGGATTGTGGCCGCGCCGGCCCCCGACCGTCCAAGCCGAATGCCTGACCCGCTGGCCATGCCAGGGGGCTTTTTCCGTCCGGCCGCCCTGCTAGGATCATGCGTCCACTTGCCCGAGTGGCGGAATTGGCAGACGCGCAAGATTCAGGTTCTTGTCCAGGTAACTGGGTGGAGGTTCAAGTCCTCTCTCGGGCACTCGCGAGCGCCGTGCTTCAGGAAGCCGCCATCGCGTGAGCGATGCGGACCGCGGCCCACGAGAGGTCGTACGGCTCACGCCGTTACGCTTCCCGGCCACTCAGGAAGCCGCCATCGCGTGAGCGATGCGGGCCTGTAGCCACCTTACCGCGTGGCCGCCGGGAGCAGGCGGATCTGGCGGATGTCGCAGGCCGCCGCCTTCGCGATCCGCTCCGGCTTCACGCGGAGGGTGTGCTCGCCCACGGAGAGCGTGAGGCGGCCGACGATGCGGGGCCGGAACTCCTGAAACCCGCCGGTGTCCTCGACGATGAAGCGGATCGTCTGCGGGGCGTCGTGTGCGGGATCCAGCGTCACGGTCATCTCGCTGCCCCCCTGGCCCTTGCCGCAGCCCTGCAGCACCTCCACATCGAAGTCGCCGGCGGCCGCCACGGCCAGCGTCCACTCTGCGGCATCCTCCGCCTTCGTCCAGAAGCCGAGCGTCCGCTTCTTCTCCTGGGGTTCCCAGCGGAGCGTCGTGCCGCGGATCGTGGCCACGCTCCCCGACAGCAGGATCGAGCCGTCGTCCGACTGCGGCACGGCCTGCAACCGCGGGCCCATCGCCCCAGCCTCGCCCGCCGCCGGGGCTGCGGCCGCGCCCGCTCCGGACGAGGCCGCCAGCACCACGATCAACGCGCCGTCAAGAACTCGTCGCATCCGCCATGCTCCGCTGGTGTGTTGCCCGGCCCCAGGCCGGCAGTACGATACCCCGTGGGGCTGTAGCTCAGTTGGTTAGAGCATCGGACTTTTAATCCGTTGGTCCTGGGTTCGAGTCCCAGCAGCCCCATTGGAACCAGGCTTTCTCGTGGCCCGCCGGCCCGGGTCGTGACGTGCCGAAATGAGGCACTGCACGCGTCTGGCATGTATTATTCCAGCATGCGGCCAACCCCCTGCCACCGCTGGTTTCTGATGCCGTGCGCGCTCGTGGCGATCACGACCGCCGCCCATGCCCAGAATCGTGTCTTGGGCATCGACGTCTCCGCGTGGCAGGGCAGCATCTCGCAGACCACCTGGAACAACATCCGGGCCGTCGAGAATCGCCAGTTCGTGTTCGTGCGGTCCAGCCGCGGCGGCACGACCGGCGTCGACAAGCGGAACGGCGGCTACCCCTCCAACGACGACACCGCCTTCACGCTCTCGCAGCGGTACGACGATCCCTACTTCGTCCAGAACGTGAACCGGGCGACGGCCGCCGGCATGTTCGTCGGCTCGTACCACTTCTCGCGGCCCGACATCATCACCACCACCTCCAACTCCGGCGGCATCGCCAACACCGCCGTCGACGAGGCCGACCACTTCATCCAGATGGCCGGAGCCTTTATGCGGCCGGGCTACC
>CAXNJC010000200.1:0-4143 GCA_964202525.1 Pirellulales bacterium | reverse complement strand
AGCCGTGGAACGTCGGCAGGGTGCGGCGGGCGGCGGCCACGGTTTTCTTTGGACGATCGCTGGCTGACGTCGGCAGCCTCACCGAGCCGGTGCTCGAGGCCGTGCAGGATGGGATCGTGCAGTTCGCCGGCATCCTTCTGAAGCAGGGCATCGCGGCCCTCGGGGCGGCGATCGAGGCCGACGAAGCGACCATGACGCGGATCGCGTCGGGTCGGCTGGGCGAGCGGAACGTCACCGACTTCCTGCACGTGATGGAGGTCATGGACGCCCAGAGCCCGGGCCGCGGCCGCACGCCGGAGCAGGCCCTGGAGATCTTCGGCCGACTGGCGGCCATCGACGAGAAGCACGATCTCGTCAGCCGCCGGGTGGAGAGCGACGCCGACGCCGTGAAGATCCTCACGATCCATGCGGCGAAGGGGCTCGAGTTTCCCTGCGTGATCGTGGCCGACCTCTGGAAAGACTCCTCCGCCCGGAGCGGCGGTGAGAAGAAGCCCGCCGTCTTCTACGACGACGACGGCCTCCGCAAGCTGGACATCGCCCACGCGATCGGCAAGGATTCGAGCCGCGCCAAGTGGCTGCGGCAGGCCGCCGAAGACGACGAGTCGCGGCGGCTGCTCTACGTGGCCTGCACGCGCGCGATGCACTATCTCGCCGTGCTCGTCGCCCGGGGCAAAACCGACAAAAAAGGCAACCCGCCGCGGCCGAGCATTCTCGAGCAGACGATGACGCTGCCTGAAGTGTACGCCGTCCCGAACGGCCGCACGACGCTCGTGCGGCGGCTGGGCAGCTCCGCCGCGGAGGAGGGCGAGCTCAAGCTCGCCCCGGCGCCCGCCGTGGAGCGGACCTACCGCCGGATGTCGTTCACGGGCATCACCGCCGTCCGGGGCCACGGCCACGACGACCCGTTCGAGCCCGAGGGCGGTGGCTACGACGAGCCGTCCATCGAAGGCGGCGTCACGCTGCCCGCGTTGCCCGCCGCGGCGGCGGTGAGCCTGCCCGTGCTCGACCTGCCGGCCGGCATCGCGGCGGGGCGGGTGATTCATGGGATCTTCGAGCACGTCGACACCACGAGGCGTCCGCTCGAAGACGAGGTGCGGCGGGTGGTGGCGGATCGGGCCACGTCGGGGCGGCTGAGGTCATGCCACGACAACCTCGTGCGGACCGTCACCGACGCGCTCGAAACGCCGCTTGGCGGGCCGTTCGGGGATGTCACGTTCGCCCAGGTGCCCCCGTGCGACCGGCTCGCCGAGATGGATTCCGACATGGGTCTGGCCTCGCTGGCCGACGGCGTGCAGGCGAAGGCGATCGGCGAGGTGCTCGCGGAGATGGTCCCGGCCGACGACCCGCTTCGCGAGTATGCCGCCACGCTCGCCGGCCCGGCATTCGAGGTGGACGTGGGCGGCCTGCTCACGGGGTCGATCGACGCGCTCCTGCGGCTGCCCGGCAGCACGCCCGAGCGGCCGCGGCTGCTGATCTGTGACTACAAGAGCAACAAGCTCCATCGCACCGGCATGCCCGATCCGATTCGGGCCTACGCCCCGGATCGGCTCGTGGCGGCGATGGCGGAGCATCACTATCCGCTGCAGGCGCTGCTCTACGGCACGGCCATCTACCGGATGCTCCGCTGGCGGCTGCCGGCGGCCGACCCCGACGACTGCATCGCCGGCGTGGCCTACGCGTTCATCCGCGGCATGAAGGGAGCGGCGACGCCGACCGACGCCCGCGGCCACCGCTCGGGCGTGTTCGCCTGGGCGCCGCCCCGCGGCCTGTGGCGCCGGCTGAGCGACGTGCTGGTCACCGCGCGGCCGACAGGAGCGACCCGATGAACGTGCCACCCCGGCTCCATGCCTATCGCGAGGCGGGCGCGATCGGCCGCGACGACATCGCGGCGGCTTCCCTGCTCGTCGACATGGCTCGCCGCGACGGCGCCGCCGAGCCCGAGCTGCTCGCCTGGCTCGGGATGTGCCTGGCCCTGCGGACCGTTCGCGACGGCCACACCTGCATCGACTTCTCGGAGATCGCACGGTGGGCGGGCGAGGTCGAGGCCATGGCGTCGGGCGGCCTCGAGTGGCCCGCCGCGGCCGCGGCATGGATCGAGCCGCTGGCGAAGGCTACGACTCTCGTCGGCACTCCCGGGACCCGCAAGCCCTTCATCCTCGACGGCCATCGGCTCTACCTCGCCCGGGCGCTGGCCGAGGAGGAGGCGATCGCCGAGGCGATCCGCTCCCGGGCTGCGGCCGGCAGGATCCGGATCCTGCTCGGCGGCCCGGGCACGGGCAAGACCACGACCGTGGCCCATGATCTCGTCGAGCGGTTCAAGGCGCTCGGGCCCGGCGAGGCGAAGCCCCGCGTGGGCCTCGCCGCCCCGACCGGCAAGGCGGCGGCCCGGATGACGGAAGTGCTGCGCACGCGCTGCGAAGCCGTGGCGGCGTCGGCCGACGTGATCGCCGCCGTGACGGCCGAGCCCGCACGCACGGTCCACAAACTGCTCGGCTACAACCCCCGCCGCGGACACCGCTTCGAGTTCCACTCCGGGAATCCGCTGCCCTACGAAATGGTCATCGTGGACGAGGCCTCGATGCTCTCGAGCAGCCTGATGCACCACCTGCTCGCCGCTGTCCATCCCGACGCGGAGATCCACCTCGTCGGCGACCCAGACCAGCTCGCCAGCGTGGACGCCGGGACGGTGCTCGGCGACATCGCCGCCTGCGATGGGGCCGCCCACGAGGCCACCCGGCTTCACGGCCGGATCACGCGGCTGACCGAGATCCATCGCGCCGAAGCGAAGAGCATCATCGATCTGTCGCGAGCGATTCGGGATGGCGACGCGAAGGCGGCCTTCGAGATCCTCACGGGCGGTGGCGATCACGTCGTCTGGATCGATCCCGACGACACCGCCGCCGTCGAAGGCGTGCTCGACGAGGTGACGACGCACGCCCGGAGGCTGCGGTCGGCGGCCCTGAAGAGCGACCCCGTGGCCGTGCTCGAGGCCCGCGGCCTGCTGCAGGTGCTCTGCGGCCATCGCGAAGGGCCGATGGGCGTGTCGGGCTGGAATGCCCGGATCGAGAAGCGGCTTGGCATCCGGTCGGCCGACTCCTGGTATTCGGGCCGGCCGGTGATGGTCACCCGCAACAACGCGGCGCTCGGCCTCTCCAACGGCGACGTCGGGGTGGTGGTGCCGCGGGACGGGCGGCGGGAGGCGGTGTTCGGCACGCCGTCGCAGCAGTTCCACGTGCCGGTCTCGCGGCTCGAGGACATCGAAACGGTCCATGCGCTCACGATCCACAAGAGCCAGGGCTCGGAGTATGGCCACGTGGTGGTGGTTCTGCCGGAGAAGGCGAGCCGGATCGTGACGCGGGAACTGCTCTACACGGCCGTGACCCGGGCGATCCGCAAGGTCACGATCGTGGGCTCCCGGGCAGTGCTCACGGCGGCGATCGAAACCCCGATCCGCCGCGCCACGGGGCTCGCCGGCCGACTCGCCGGCGCGTAGGGACGGGGCGGGGTTCGTTCCCATCGTCTCACACGGGCGCCGTCACCCGTCTGCTCGCTGTGCGAGGTCGGACACTTTCTGCCGGGCGTCGCGGTTCTCGAGCCGCGCGGCGTGGTGATCGTGGCAGGTGAAGAACAGCACTTGCGTGGTCGCCGAGAACGTGCGGAGGACTTCCGCCGCGACGGCCATGCGCGTCGTGTCGAAGTGGACCAGCGGGTCGTCGAGCATGATGAATCCGGCGTGGCCCTGCAGGTAGGCCTCCGCCATCGACAGGCGCACCGCGAGCGCGAGCGCGCCCCCCCCGCCCTGCGACAGCCGGTCCGGCGGCAGGGCCACCGTGCCCCGCACCACGCTCGCCGGCAGTTGCCCGTCGAACTGGAGTGCGGCCGCGCCTCCCGTGATCCGTGAGAAGAGGCCGGCCACCCGCAGGCTGAAATCCGCCAGCGGATCGATGCCGGCGGCACCCCTGAGACGATCGAGCTCCTGCTGGATGCGCAGATAGGCCCGTCCCTGCGCCCGGGCGCGGTTGAACACCCGCTCCGCCGCCGCGGCCTGCTCGGTCATGTCCTCGCTGCGGTCATCCCCGAGTTCCCCGTTCAACTGGCCGACACCCTGCCGCAGCGTCGCCAGTTGTTGCTGTTTCGGGTTCA
>CAXNJC010000199.1:0-4161 GCA_964202525.1 Pirellulales bacterium | reverse complement strand
AAAGGGCACGAGGCCCGTGAGGAAGGTCGTGCGGGGCATCCTCGCCCTGGGCGACTAGCCGTTGCCTGTGCCGCTGTACGGGGAGCCCCGCGTGCTCCCGGCTGCCGCGCTCGACCCGAGCCTCCGCGACCGGCTGGCGGCGGAACTCGAGGCCGCTGACGCCGGCCACCCGGGGGCTGCCGCCCCCACGATCGACTCAGGGGCGTGCTGCCGTGACGGTCACGGCCATGCCCAGCAAGTTTCCGAAGTCGCGGCGCGTCGCCGCGACGATGTTCCGGTGGATGCTGCCGACCCGCCCGCCCATGGCGACGGACAGGAAAGTCGGCCCACCGGGACGGTCCCCGAAGGGATTGCTCCGTCTCGTGCACAACTGCGAATAGCGGCGGCCGGACTTGAACCGGCGACACCCGGCTTATGAAGCCGGTGCTCTAACCAACTGAGCTACGCCGCCCTGATGCCAGGAATATACCCCGCAGATCCGACCGCGTCAGGGGGTTTGCAAAGACCACGGTCGTCGCGTGAAACCGGCTCGCGGTCACGACGTCGGTGGTGCATGGAACACGGCGGCGAGCGACTCCGGTGACAGCGTCATCGCGCGGGCGAAGCCGGCGATGAAGCGGGCCGACTCGGGCTCGATCGCCACGATCGAGAAGTCGCCCAGTTGAAATAGGTCGGCCGCCTCCGGAAACCTGCCCAGATACGCGGCCTTCAGCACCCCGTGCTCCGGATGATCGCCGGGCACGAACACGGCCCGCCCCGAGATCGACACCCTCGGCAGCGCCTGTGGCGGCACGTCGTCCATCTCGGGCGCCATCACCATCAGGCAGACCTCGGGCACCGACCGCATGTCGCGGGTGTGGGCCGCCAGCCCGCTCACGTGCACGACCAGCCGCAGCCGGCCTCCGACGGTCGTCGCGGCGAACGGCACCATCGAGCAGAAAGGCCGTCCGTCGTGCAGGCTCGCCAGGCTGCCGACGGCCCGGCCCACGAGCAGGGCCCGAAGCAGGCCGGCGAGTTGTTGGTCGAGATTCATGAGGCTGCTCCATTCAATGCCGACGACTCGAGACACCGCCACGCGTATCCGAACGAGCGACGCGAAGTCGCCGATCCGATGCTCGACCACGGTCCGAACCACAGAAGCACGTCGGGGGAGGGTGTCGAGCGCGGCCACCACACGTTCCAGCATACCCGCGGCGATACCGGCTGTGCTGCCAGCGGCGGCGAGGCATCACACGTGCATATCGGGCGTTGATGTGCCGGCGGAGTTTGTCTCGTCGCAGCCGTACCGCTCACGCGGTTACGCTTCCTGCACGTGGACGCCTGATCGTGTCGCCGAGAGCAGGATCACCGCCCGCTTGCCATCGGTGAAGAACGGATCGCCCGTGAGGTTGCGGCGGGGCGCGTCGTGGGTGCAGGGGCCCACGCCGCCCACGTAGCCGGCCGCCTGCACGCGGCCTGCCGCCGCGAGATCCTCGATCACGTAGTCGCGAGACTCGTCCACGTCGGGGTCGATGCGATGCGTGGTGAGGTTCCAGGCCTTCGTCGTGAATCGCACGCCGATATCGCGGCTCACCTGGCCCACCCAGACCGGCTGACCCTCGAAGGCCAGCGGCGTGAGCCAGAGGCGGAGGTGGATCCGCTCGTTGATCGAATGCCGCGTCCGCTGCAGGGCGATGTCCTGCACGCGGCCGAAGAGGTACAGGCTGCTCACGGGCGAATAGCGGTAGTTCGATCCGAGCAGAAACGCCTTCACCGTTTTCCAGCAGGTGGCCAGGGAGATCGTCTCGCTCTCGTCCCAGCGGGCCGCGAAAGCGCCGAGGAGGGTGTCGAAGTCGCCGACCACCACGAGGTTGGCCGGGTCGCCGGTCTTCGTGCCGCCGGCATTGCTGGTGGCGTTGGGCATGGCCTCGAGCCGCGCGACCAGCGTGTCGGCGGTGCAGGGCTCGACCGACGCGGCCGGCCGGATGGCGGCGAAGTCGCGGTCGAGGTAGTCGGCCGCGATGCCGGGGACCGGGATCGTGAACACGAGGTCGACGGGCGGGTCGTCGCCCGCCGTCGCCGGGTTGAGGAGCCGGCCGATACTCTTTCGCAGCGGCTCCAGCGGCGTGAGCCGCACGTGCACCACCTTCGTGCCGAGGTCGACGGTGGTGAACACGAAGCCGTCGGCGGTCTCGCCGGCTCGGATCGGCCGCAGCCGGAAGCCCTGCCGCCGAAACACCTGGTCCATGCGGCCGTTCGCCAGCCAGGCCGTAAGCAGCTTCAGCGGAACGAAGAGCAGCAGCGGATAGAAGAGCCAGCTCATCGCCCCGAAGGCGGAGAGCCGCTTGGCGATCGAAAAGTGATTCACCGCCGCCGCCTCGAGCGACGTGAAATACTTCGGGTCGATCGTCACCGCCTGCAGGCGGAGGCTGCCGGCCGAGCGGTTCTCGATCCGCAGCCAGACCGGCTGGATGCCCCGCTTGGCGACGTCGACGCCGAACACCCGACGGCTTTCGGCGGCCGACGGCACCGCCACCGTGACCCGCGCGCGGGGCTCCTCCTGAGCCACGGCGCGGTCACGGTAGGCGGCGAAGCCCTCGTCGGGCGTGTAGGGGGTGATCAGCAGCTGCCCGAGCCGCCCCCACATCCGCCCTCCGACCATGTTATTCGGCCATCTCGCACGACGCGTGGACGATGGCGTCGATCTTCTCGTCGGACAGGCCGCCGGCGGCGAAGGCATGGTTGGCCTTCACCTCGCCCTCGCGGTAGCAGATCACGGTGAGGTCCGCGTCCGGCGCGATGTTGAAGTTCTCGGGGCCATCCTTCGCCTGCGTGGGCACCACGAAAGCCACCCGCTTGATGCCGTGCTTGGAGACGAAGTCGGCTGCCGCCTTCTTGAGGTTCTCCTCGTCGGTGCCGATCATGTTGACGAACGCGGAGAGCTTCGTGTCGGCGTGCTCCTCGATCTCGCCCTCGAGCTCCTTGATGAACTTGGCGAGCTTCTCGTCGGCCGACCGCGCGAACACCATCACCACCGGCCGCTGCCCCATCTTGCAGCGGTAGCAGAGGGTCTTGCCGTCCTCGACGCCGTCGTCGGGGTTGCCCGTGACCTTCGTCACCGTGAACGCGCCGACCTTCTCGCCCACCTGGGGTCCGCTCGTCACCTCGGCCGACGCCACCGACGCCATCGTCATCACCGCCGCCATCGCCCACGACATCGCAGTCACGCCACGCATGCGAAGCACTCCTTGGTTGGGAACCACGACCGCGGCTTCGAATACACGCCGCGGGCTTGTTGCATCAGAAATGCTACAGCAGATACGCTTCCCGGGGCAATCTTCGGTATCACCACCCTGTCCGGGAGCATCCGCCATGGCCACCGTCACCGTACCCCGCCGCGCCGCCCCGCCGCAGATCCGTCAGACGCAGCTGTTCATCGACGGCCAGTGGACGCCGGCGCGGAGCGGGAAGACGTTCGAGACGTTGAATCCGGCCACCGAGGAGGTGATCGCGCAGGTCGCCGAGGGCGATGCCGCCGACGTCGAACTCGCCGTGCGGGCCGCCCGGAAGGCCTTCGACGAGGGGCCTTGGCCGCGGATGAACGCCCGCGAGCGTGGCCGGATCATGCTCCGGCTCGCCGACCTGATCGAGGCGGAGATCGACGAGCTCGCCGCGCTCGAGTCGCTCGACAACGGCAAGCCCGTGAGCGACGCTCGCGCCGGCGACATCCCGCTGGCGCTCGACGCGCTCCGCTACTACGCCGGCTACGCCGACAAGATCCACGGCCAGACGATCCCGATCAACGGCAACTACTTCTGCTACACGCGGCGCGAGCCCGTGGGCGTGGCCGGGCAGATCATTCCGTGGAACTTCCCGATCTTGATGGTGGCCTGGAAGTGGGGGCCCGCCCTCGCCGCCGGCTGCACGATCGTGATGAAGCCCGCCGAGCAGACGCCACTCACGGCCCTGCGAATGGCCCGGCTCGCCCAGAAGGCGGGCGTGCCCGACGGTGTGATCAACGTCGTCACCGGCTTCGGGCCCACCGCCGGCGCCGCGATCGTGAAGCACCCGGGCATCGACAAGGTGGCGTTCACCGGCTCGGGCGAGACGGCCCAGGTGATCATGCGGCAGGCGGCCGACCAGCTGAAGCGGCTGACCTTCGAGCTCGGCGGCAAGAGCCCC
>CAXNJC010000198.1:0-4170 GCA_964202525.1 Pirellulales bacterium | reverse complement strand
AACTCGATACCCTGCTCCTCGAGCGCGACGAGGAGGGCGTCGATCTTCTCGGGATCCACCGCTTCGTCGGGCAGGTAGGCGTTGACCTGATCGAAGGTCAGGTAGCCAAGTTCCCGGCCGCTGGCGATCAGGGTGGCCAGATGGGGGTCGCCCTGGCCGGTGACGCCCGGCGCGGCGGCAGCCGGCGACGGGCCGGGGGCGGTCGAGGTGATGCGATTCTTCATGCGTCGGTTCTCCTTCACCATCCTAGCTCGCTCGCCGGCCTGCCCCCCGTCCCGCGAAGGAGATTCCGCGGAAACGACTGCAGCGACGAGTTGGGCATCCTCACCCGTCCTTGGGTTCGGACATGCCCGGTACGGACACTGGCTCCACGGCCTCCGGCATTCCCTGGGCCGCCCGCCGTTCGGCAAGCAGGCGCTCGAGGAGTTCCGACTCGGACCGTGAATCGAGCCGGTTGGTCTTGATCGCCCGGGCCGCGGCGTGCGCCTGCCGTTCGGCGGCGCGGCGGCGGAGGGCCTCCGCGAAGTGGGCAACCCGCTCCTGGGGATCGCCGGTCGCCCGCGCGGTTTCCGACTCGTCGACGGCGACGAGCAGGCTCTGCAGGGCGGGATCGACGAGTTCCATGAGCAGATCTGCCAGGCCAGCGCCGCGGCCCGATTCATGCAGCCGCTGGGCCGTCTCGAGGACCTCGCGGCACGCGGGGGTCTCGATATCCGCCGGCCGCACCTCGCGGACGATCAGCCCCACGCTGTCGGGTACGCCGACGAGCACCTCGAGCACCTCGCGGTCCCACGCGGGCAGGCGGGTCGGCCGGATCGGGTCCATCCGTGCTGGGTCGACGGCCGGCTGGCCGCGGCGGAGTTCGGCGAGCCGCCCTCGGAGCACGTCGCGGGACAGGCCGAACCGCCGCTCGAGCCGCCCGAGGATCTGGTCTTCCCGGAGTTGCCGCTGGGCGCCGGCCAGTGACGACCGCGCCGCCGCCGCCGCCACCGCCTTGAGCACGCTCTCCACCGACGCGAGGGCCGCGTCGTCGCCGGCATCCGGCGCAAGGCTCGCGAGCGCCTCGTCGAGCCGATAGTCGAGCGGGTCGCACGCGGTGGCCACGACCTGCTCGAACGCCTCGCGGCCCCGCTCCAGGATGAGCTCGCACGGATCGACGCCCGAGGGCAGCCGCGCGATGCGTACGTCGATCGGTTCGGCGAGCAGGACCTCGAGCACCTCGTTGGCCCGGCGGCGGCCGGCGTCGTCGCCGTCGAGCACGAGCACGATCCGATCGGCATACCGCCGCAGGAGCTTGGCGTGCCGTTCGCCGAGGGCCGTACCGAGCACCGCGACCACGTCGCCGATGCCGGCCTGACGGGCTGCGAGGCAGTCGGTGTAGCCCTCGACCACGACGGCCCGGCCCGACGCCGCCATGGCTTCGCGGGCGGAGTCGAGGCCGTAGAGCATCGAGCTCTTGGAAAACAGCGGCGTCTCGGGGGAGTTGATGTACTTCGCGGAATCGGGTCGGTCGCCGGGCAGCACCCGGCCCCCGAACGCGACGCAACGGCCCTGGGGATCGCGGATCGGAAAGAGTACGCGGCCCCGGAAGCGGTCGTAGTGACCCGAGCGGTCGTCTCGCTCGATGGCGAGCCCCGCCTTGACCAGCGAATCGCGACTCATGCCGGCCGCGGAGGCCTGCCGCAGCAGCCAGTCCCACGCGGGCGGCGCGAAGCCCAGGTCGAACCGTTCGATCGTGTCGGCAGACAGGCCGCGGTCCCGAAGGTAGTCGCGGGCGGGGGCCGCCTCGGGCGACGCTCGGAGGAAGTCGCGGAAGCGTTCGGTCGCCCACGACATCACCGACCGGAGCGCGGCCTTCTCGTCGACCGGCAGGCCGCCGCGGCCCCGCGGCAGCGTGATGCCGGCGCGGTCGGCGAGTTGCTCGAGCGCCTCGCGAAACTCCACCTTCTCCATCCGCATCACGAAGCTGAACACGTCGCCGCCGACGTCGCATACCCAGCAGCGGTACGTCTGCCGATCCGGATTGATTTGCAGGCTCGGCCGCGAGTCTTCGTGCCATGGGCAGAGGCCGGTCATGACCTTGCCCTGCCGGCGGAGCGAAATGTAGGAGCCAGCCACGTCGACGATGTCGATGGCCTCCCGGACCCGCTCCTTGACGTCGTCCCCTGGCATCGGAACGTGGGGCTGGGAGGGCACGGTGACGACCTCGAGGCGTGGCGAACACCCGGGGTTCCCAGGTGACCGTCGCAATCTATGCCTCGCAAAAAAGCGGGTCAACGCCAGGAATCGCCTGCGCAGACGCCCCAGCTTGCCATGTCGCCGGCATCGGCGGCCCTGAGAAGGGCGTCAGGGCTTCTTCGGGGGGCGGCGGAACCGCGGATCCTTCTTCTTGTCCCGGGCAAGCACGTAGGCCACGAGGTCGAGAACCTCGTCCTCGTTGAGCTGGTCGAGTAGCCCAGCCGGCATCAGCGACGTGGGCGACGTGGTGACGGCCTCGATCTCGGCGCGGGGGATCTCGACGACCTTGGTGGCGTCTTCGGGATCGCTGACGAGCGTGAGCGTGTCGGGCGACTCGGCCACGATCCGCCCGGTCACCACGCGGCCGTCGGTGGTCTGCACGACGCTCGCCCGGTACTGGTCGGAGACCACGCGGCTGGGCTCAATCAGTGCCTCGACCAGGTCCGGCACCTGAAAGCGGCCGCCCGCCTGCGTGAGATCGGGGCCGGTCGCCCCGCCGTCGCCGCCGTAGCGGTGACAGACGATGCACCGCGCCGCGGCGAACGTGCGCTGCCCGCGGTCGAAGTCGCGGCTGCCGGGGGCCAGCCCGCGGTCGGCCGCCGCGAGCACCTCGGCCACGCTCCACCTGCGGCCGGGGCCCTCGGGCTTGGGCAGGGGAGGGGGCACGTAGGGCTTCCGCACACCCGTCGCCTCGAGGGCCAGCTTTTCCGTGTCGCTGAGACTGTCGAGGCTCTCCGACTCGATGGTCGCGAGGAACTTCTGGAAGCTGTTGCCGCCGCCCCATTCGCGGGCCCGCGCGAACCAGTCGAGATAGGCCTTGCGATCGCCGGTCGTCCAGGCCTCCTTCTCCTTGACGGTTCGCAACGCGTAGGCGTACTGCACCTGGATCAGGTCGGATCGCCGCTCGAGGGACGACCGCACCGCCGAACCATACTGGGAGTTGCGCTCCGCGAGCCGCCGCAGGTCGTCCTCGTCGGGAGCGAGATTCGTCTGGGAGGCGGTGGCGGTCGGAGCGGCCAGCAGCGCCACGAGCTTCGGCACGATGCCAGGGGCCCGCACCGCCACGAGGAGGCTGGCGAGTTCGCGATCGAGGTCGAACGACCCGGACGGAAAGAACGGAGCGATCCGGTCGGCGATCGCCGCCTTGACTTCGGCCGGGGGATCGCCGAGCCGGACGATGGCCAGTTCGCACGCCCTCGCCAGATCGATGCGGCCCGCCTCGTCGAGCGTCCGCGGGTCGATGCCGTCGAGTGCCGCGAAGATGGCGGCCTGATCGGCAGGGTCGCCCTGCCGGGCCACGGCCACGGCGGCGGTGATCCGGCCCCGAGGGTCGGCGATCGCGAGCCCCGCGTCTCTCCACAGCGCGATCGGCTGGTGCTCGAGCGCCACCCGGGCGGCGTGGCGGATGAAGCGATCCTCGTGGGCCAGATGGGGCAGGGCAGCGGCCACCGCCGCGGCGGGATCATCGCTCGGCCGATGGAGCGCCTCGAGCTCCCGCCGCAGCCGCCGCTCCGCGGCGCCCGCGCTGTCGCGGGCGTCGACGGCCGCCGTGTCCTCGGATCCTGCATAGCGGACCCGGAAGAGTTCGCTCTGGCCGCCGCGGCCGCCGATCGCGAAGTAGATCGCGCCATCGCGTCCAACCGTGACGTCGGTGAGCGGCAGCGGCGTCCGCGCGAGAAACTCCTCGGTCCTCGCCGCGTACGTCGCCCCGCGGGGCTCGAGGTGAATCGCATACATCGTGCCGAACGTCCAGTCGCACGCGTAGAGCGCCCGCTGGTACCGCTCCGGGAACGTCGTGCCGTAGCCGAAGGTCACGCCGACCGGCGATCCCGGACCGATGTCCACGGCGGCGGGCAGGCTGTCGGGAAACGCGGGCGACCACTTGCCGCTCCCGCTCCGCCAGCCGAGGTCGCTGCCGCTGAGGGCATGGTT
>CAXNJC010000197.1:0-4190 GCA_964202525.1 Pirellulales bacterium | reverse complement strand
CGGACTCATCGGCGGGCGAACCCGCCGGCGGTTCGTTGCGGGCCGGGATCGACCGCTTGAGCAGCCGCTCGATCGCCGTCAGCCGCGGCCGTTCCTCGGCGTCGCAGAAGCTCACGGCGGCCCCGGTCTGGCCGGCGCGGCCCGTGCGGCCGATGCGGTGCACGTAGGTCTCGGGCTCGTGCGGCAGTTCGTAGTTCACCACGTGGGCCACGTCGTCCACGTCGATGCCGCGGGCGGCGATGTCGGTCGCCACGAGCACCGGCGGCCGTGGCGACTTGAAGGCGGCAAGCGCCTTCTCCCGCTGGGCCTGCGACTTGTTGCCGTGGATCGCCGCGGCGTCGATGCCGGCCTTCTCGAGATCGCGGTGGAGCTTGTCGGCGCCATGCTTCGTGCGGGCAAACACGATCACGCGACCGGTCGCCTCCTCACGCAGGAGCTTCACGAGCAGGGCCTTCTTCTCCCGCTTGGGCACGAACACGACCGACTGGGTGACCGTCTCGGCGGGCGTCGACCGCGGGGCGGTGCGCACCTCGAGCGGGCTGCGGAGCATCGAGTCGGCGAGGTCGCGGACCTCGGCGGGCAGCGTGGCGGAGAAGAACAGCGTCTGGCGGTCCCGCGGGAGCTGGCCCACGATCCTGCGGACGTCGTGGATGAAGCCCATGTCGAGCATCCGGTCGGCCTCGTCGAGCACGAGGTATTCCACCGAGCGGATGTCGACGAGCCGCTGGCTGACGAGATCGAGCAGCCGGCCGGGCGTGGCCACGAGCACGTCGACGCCGTGCTGCATCGCGCGGGCCTGAGGCTGCTGGCCAACGCCGCCGTAGATCACCGCCGCCCGCAGGCCGGAGTGCCGGCCGTAGGCCAGGAAGCTCTCGTGGATCTGGGCGGCGAGTTCACGGGTGGGGGCGAGCACGAGCACGCGGCAGCGACGCGGCTCGGCCTTCCGCGGGTTCTCGCGCAGGCGGTCGATGAGTGGCAGGGCGAAGGCGGCCGTCTTGCCGGTGCCCGTCTGGGCGCAGCCGAACAGGTCGCGGCCGGCGAGCACGTGAGGGATCGCCTTGGCCTGGATCGGCGTGGGCGTGGCGTAGCCCTCGTCGGCGAGGGCCCGCAGCAGCTGCTGCGAGAGGCCGAGGTCGGCGAAGGAGGTCGCGAGGACGGGGCTCTCGATCGTGGAGTCGTGGGACATCGTCGTGGAGATTCCTGTGGATACGGGATGCCCTGCGGATCCGGGCATGATGCCGGACTCGAGGCCGCAGGGCCGGGGTGGTGCCGGAGGGGCTGACCGCGGCCCCGTCAGGCTGACGGGAATGCACCGCAGGTCTGGCGATGGATCACTGCCTGCCCGGCGAGAAGGCCGCCTGCGGGGCCCGAGTTGGGCCATTCCGCTGGCGACAGCCACTTCGAGAGATGGCGATCGCGGTGGACGACGTGCGGCTCGAGGCCGAACGACCACCTTCATCACTACCAAGAACCCTACCATGTGAAGCCGCACGGGGCAATCGCGGATTCGGGGCGGCAGCCTCAGCGCCGCCAGAGCAGCTGCAGTGACAGGGCGGGGCCCGCCCCGAACTCCACCACATCGGTGCGGCCCGACGTGAAGTTGGTGCCTTGGAAGAGTTCGCGGTCGAAGAGCCACGACGCCAGGGCCTCGATGGTGAACCCGCCGCCGAGCGTCCGCTCCAGCCCCACGGCCGCCCGCTGGTCGAACACGTAGAGCCGCTCGGCATCGACGAGACGATCGGCGAGGAAGTAAATCTGCGTATCGGTGCGGTAGAAGGTGAGCAGGGCCCAGTCGTCGCCCAGCCGGCGGCGGGCCTCCACCGCCACGTTGACGAGCGGAAAGTAGACCGCGGAGAGCGTCCAGTTCTCGTCAGGCCGCCATTCGATCGAGGCCGGCACCCCGATCTTCGCCTCGAGCGCGTCGCTCGGCCGCCACGCATACGCCACGCCCGGCAGCGGATAGGGCAGCTGTGACGTCGGCGAGTAGAAGAGGCTCAGGTTCCATTCGTCGCGGTCGTTGGCCGCCGGCGTGTTCCAGAATCCGATCGCCATCAGCGTGAGGTCGCGGCCTGCCGCGAAGGGGCGGTCGCTCGCCGAACCGAACAGAAATGTGCCGCCCAGCGTGCCGCCTCGGGCGAGCGGCCGGATGTGCGTGAGCCCGGTCTCGACGAGCCACAGTTGGTCGGGCACCGGCTGGTTCGAGTCTGGCAGGATCGCGTCGGTGGAGAGCTCCAGCCGGCCGAACCTTCCGATGCCGAGCCAGAGCGGCTCGCCCTCCTTCGGCACCACGAGCGGCGCGGCCACGCGGGCGAACTCCGCGTTCATGCCGAGATCGCCGGGCTGCCGCACGACGGGCGTGGGGGCGGCCCAGAACCCGCCGATGGACACCGGCGCCGCCGCACCGAACGGCCCGCCTCCGCGGCGTGGCCGCCTGGTGCCCGCTTCGGGATCGGCGTCGGCGATCGGCTCGCTCGCGAACGTGTCTTCCTCGAGGTTGAACTCCACCGGGGGCAGCAGCGCGATCCGTTCCGGGGCGGGCGGCCAGATGTCGGCTGACGGCGGAGGCGCATCGTCTGCCGACGCAGCCAACGCTCCGCCCATCAGCACCGCGGCGACCGCAGTCCAGACGCTGGTCATGAGCCGGTAACGCGGTCGCGCCACGGGAGCATCCTCGGGGCCCGTCGCCGGCGGCGGCAGGGCGGGGGAGGGTAGCGGGACGGCGACCGCGTCACAACCGGAAGCGCCGCGGCTCACACGCCCACGAGCGACCGCAGGTGTTTCTCGACCGCGTCCAGCTGCGCGGCGAGCCGCGCCTTCGTAGCCGCCAGCTCGACGGCGGGGCCCGGCGGCGCCACCGCGAACAGGTAGAACTTGATTTTGGGCTCGGTGCCCGAAGGTCGTGCTGCGACGGCATTGCCGAGGGGCGGGAAGCGGCCGTCAGGCAGCAGCGAGCCGGCTCCAGAGCCGGCGAGGTCGAAGAGCACGACGTCGCTCTTCACGCCGGCGTAGCCGGCCGGCGTGCTGCCCGGCGTCCAGGTCTGGAGGCTCGCCTGGTCGCGGGTGCGGACCACGTCGAGGCCGCCGAACGACTTCGGGGGCGTGGCCCGCAGGGCGGCCATGATCTCCTTCATGCGGCCCATGCCGGTCGCGCCCGGCAGCATCACGTTGATCGTCCGCTCCACGTGGCAGCCGTGCGTCACCAACAGCTCGTCGAGGAGTTCGTGCGGCGAGCGGCCCGCCGCCTTCAGGGCCGCCGTCTGCTCGGCCATGAGCAGCGCCGCGACGGCGGCATCCTTGTCGCGGACGTGCGTGCCCGCCACGTAGCCGTGCGACTCCTCGGTGCCGAACACGAACCGCTCGGGACCGTGCTGATCGACCGCGGCGCAGATCCACTTGAATCCCACCAGCTGCGTGTCGTCCACGCTCAGGCCGTGCGACTCGGCGATCCGCCGCACGAGGCCGCTGGTCACGATCGTGGTCACCACGTAGTCGCCGGGCCCGGACTCACCCCGCGCCGTGCGGCCGTGGATCGCCTGCTCGCAGAGCAGGGCGCAGAGCTGGTTGCCGGTGAACGTGGCCCAGGCCGCGCCCGGGGCACGCGTGAGTGGCGCGGCGGCTCCGAGCCGGTCGCAGTCGGGATCGCTCGCGAGCACGAGGTCGTCGCCCTTGGCCTTCGCCTCCTCGATCGGGGCCGTGAGCACCGCCGGGTTCTCGGGGTTGGCCACGTGGCCCGGCACGTTGGGGAAGTCGCCGTCAGGCTGCTCGTGCGGACCGTAGAGCCGCAGCCGCGTGAAGCCCGCTCCGCTGAGCACCGGCACCACCGCCGTGGCGCCCACGCCGTGGAGCGGCGAGTAGAGGATCGAGATGTCCCGCGGCCCCGGCGCCGACTGCAGCAGCACCGCCTTCACGAAGGCCGCATCGACCTCCTCCTCGACGAACACCACGCGGCCCTCCGCCACGCCCTCGTCGAAGGGCTGTCGGGCCACCGCCTCGACCTTCATCACGCGGTCGATGATCCCCTTGTCGTGCGGCGGGAGCACCTGCACGCCACCGGCCCAGTAGACCTTCACGGCGTTGTCCGTCGGCGGATTGTGGCTCGCGGTGACCATGATGCCGCAGTTGCTGTTCGTGTGGCGGACCGCGAACGAGAGTTCGGGCGTGCTCCGCACGCCCCGCAGGAAAAACACCTT
>CAXNJC010000196.1:0-4193 GCA_964202525.1 Pirellulales bacterium | reverse complement strand
GAGTCGTCCAATAGAGCGTGGGATTGGCCGTGCTGAAGTCTACGGCCAGTCCGTAGCCGCGATTGGCGGTCACGCCCGTCGCCGTGAAGTTGTACGCGTGGGACCACACCGAACCATCGAATGTGAACTTCTGCACGCCGATGCTGTCGTCGGCGACGTACAGCGTGGATCCCGACGTCGACAGGGCGAAGTCGTAGGGGCTTGTCCCCTGGCCGGGCACCCCGGCCAAGAACGCGGACGAGGAAGCGGCCCCGGTCGGCAGTCCCGTGAACCTGTAGAGTCCCGTAGGTGTTGCCCCGGTGGAGTAGTAGAGATCGCCATTGATCACCTGAACCACACGAGCGTTGATGTCCTGCACCTGCGCGGTGCCGGACGAGAACGTCATGATGCCGCTCCCAGGGCCCGAGGATCCGGCAAACCACGCGCGATCCCCCGACTGAACCCCGCTCCGGATGTTGTCGACGCTGTAGGCCCCCGCCATCACGGTAGCTGATGACGAGATCGAACCGGACGTGGTCACGGTCATGAAGCCGCGAGGCGCCTGGGCCGCGGTGCGGCTTGAGAGCGACCCAGAGCCGGTAAAGGGCGGCACGTACACGCCAAGCGTCCAGGAATCGCCCGAGGCATTCAGGCTGAGCTGTCCTTCGGAGGTCGCGGTGGCACTGATCTGGCCACCGCCGTTGCCGGAGTCGACGGGGAACGACTGCACGATGGATCCGGTGGTCGAGAGTTCCCTGATGGTGATCGGACCAGCAGAGTTCACGGTGCCAGATACCTCGACCAGGACGAGATTGCCCGCCGTCAGCGGGGCGGCCGGGGCCGAGGAGGCGAGCAGGCCAAGGGAGAGCGCCGAGATGATCGCGGCCGCCGAGACGGACGTGGCCAACCGACAAAGCATGATGCTCATGGAACTGGTCCTTGAACGGGTGAGAGACCGGGTGAGACGTGCGACGAACCCATGCGATCGCAGCGGCCGCATGCCCTGAGCGAATGCCGTGATCGCAGGGGCATTGAACGCATCCCGCATGAGGTTCCAGCCTTGAAACGATGAGAATCTCGCGAGAGGGACGAATCGGGCGCCAGCTGGGACGAATCGGGAACGGTTGGGACGAATCGGGCGTTCGCTGGGACGAATCGGGCGCGGGACGGCGGCTGCCGTCGCCCGCCTCCTCGTCGCGTAAGATGGCCCTGGTCATGTCCGCCAGCATCCACACCGCCGTCCTCCCCACCGAGGTGATGTCGTTCCTGGCCGTCGAGCCCGGCATGACCGTCGTCGACGGCACGCTCGGCGGCGGCGGCCACACGCGGCTGCTCCTCGATGCCGTCGGGCCAACGGGCCGCGTGATCGCCCTCGACCGCGATCCGGCCGCGATCGATCGCGGCGCCCGCGCACTCGCCGGCCGGCCGATTCGGTTCGCCCAGGCCAACTTCTGCGACCTGCCGGAGGCGCTCGACGCGCTCGGGATCGACCGCGTCGACCGCGCGCTGCTCGACGTCGGCCTGTCGAGTGACCAGCTCGCCGACCAGGACCGGGGGTTTTCCTTCGATTCCGCAGGCCCGCTCGACCTGCGGTTCGATCCCACCGAGGGGGAGCCGGCCTGGCGGATGGTAAACCGGCTCCGGCCCGAAACCCTCGCCGACATCATCTACGAGTTCGGCGAGGAGCGCTTCAGTCGCCGCATCGCGCGGCGGATCGCAGACGTGCGCGACCGGGAGCCGATTCGCACCTCGCGTGACCTGGCCCGCGTGGTGGCGGCCGCCGTGCCCCGCCAGAAGCCGCCGCAGAGGATCCATCCCGCCACCCGCACCTTCCAGGCGCTGCGGATCGCCGTCAACCAGGAGCTCAAGAGCCTGCGGATCGCCCTGGAGCGCATTCCCACGCGACTCGCCCCCGGCGGTCGGCTCGCGGTGATCTCGTTCCACTCGCTCGAAGACCGCCTCGTGAAGGAGGCGTTTCGCAACCGGCAGGTCTGGGCCGCCCTCACGCGCTCGCCCGTCGAAGCCGGCCCGGACGAGGTGGCCCGCAATCCGCGGAGCCGCTCGGCGAAGCTTCGGGTGGCGGCCACCGTGTCCCCGGTGGCCGACGCGGCAAACTAGGCAATCCTGGCAGCGGGCGGCCGCCTGTGGCGATCTGGCGGGGCCGGCCCGTTTTCACGACACTCCCGGCCTTCTCCTGCGGGGCACGGCTGCCCCCACGGGTCGCGGACCGCGCATGGGACGAGAAACCAAACTGCTGCTCGGACTCCTGGCCACGCTGCTCGGCGTGTTCCTCGGCGTGTTGTCGATGAAGCTGCTGGTGCCGCGGCCGCCCGCTGGGACTGGCCCCGACGTCCATGCCGACATCGCGGAGACGGAGCCGCAGGAACTCGTCGAACCCCCGCGGCTCGACGAGCCGATGCCGCCACCATCACACGCCCGGCTCACCGACACCGCCGCCGATCCGCCGCCGTCGCAGGATCCCCCGACGCCCGGCCGCTTCGAGACCACCGCGGTGGCCCGCGATCCGTTCGTGGCCCGGTCGTCGTTCACGCGGCAAGCGAGCCCCGCGGCCGATTCGGTCTCCACGACACCCGAGCCGGCGTTCAACGCATCGCGGCTCGACGATGCCGGCGGAAGCCCGGTCCGCGTGGCTGCCAGCGGCCCGCCGCCGGTCGCGGGCTCGGCCTACGTCGCTCGCGAAGGCGACTCCTGGTGGTCGCTCGCGGAAACCGTCTACGGCGATGGCCGGCTCTACCGCGCCCTGTTCGCCTGGAACCGCACCGTCGATCCGCGGGTGTCGCTCGTGCCCGGGACATCCCTGGAACTGCCGCTGCTCCAGCGCCTCCACACCGCGTGGCCGGCCCTGATGCCCGCCCCCTGACTCCCCAGCCTCGGCGACCCCTCCGATGAAGAGCAAGGCCGACATCGTCCGCGACTGGCTGCCCCGCTACACCGGCCGTGACCTCGCCGACTTCGGCTCCTACGTCCTGCTCGTCAACTTCTCGCAGTATGTCGAGGCCTTCGCGGAGCGATTCGGCGTGCCCGTCCACGGCACCGGGTTTCCGATCCAGTCGGCCACCTTCGACAACGTCACGATCCTCAACTTCGGCATGGGCAGCGCCATGGCCGCGACGGTCATGGACCTGCTCTCCGCCGTGTGCCCGCAGGCCGTGCTCTTCCTGGGCAAGTGCGGCGGGCTCAAGAAGACGAAGGTCGGCGACTTCATCCTGCCGATCGCCGCCATTCGCGGCGAGGGCACGAGCAACGAATACTTCCCGCCGGAAATCCCCGCCCTGCCGTCGTTTCGCCTGCAGGCGGCCGTCTCGGCGGCGATCGCCCGCCACGGCTACGACTACTGGACGGGAACCGTCTACACCACGAACCGCCGCGTCTGGGAGCACGACGAGGCGTTCAAGGACTACCTGGTGACGACGCGGGCGATCGGCATCGACATGGAGACGGCCACGCTGTTCGTGGTCGGCTTCGCCAACCACATCCCCAAGGGCGCCCTGCTGCTCGTCTCCGACAGCCCGATGAGCCCGGATGGCGTCAAGACCTCGGCGAGCGACCGCGACGTGAGCCGGCGGTTCGTGGAGACGCACCTCGCCATCGGAATCGATGCGCTCCTCGAACTCCGCGACTCGGGTGAGTCGGTCAAGCACATGCGGTTCGAGGACCATCCCCGCGGCTGACCTGCAGCCCGGGCCTCACTTCGCGCCGAACTTGTACGCCGAGTTCTTGGGGTCGAAGTCGGCGTCGGTGAAGCCGTTGTTGACCTTCACGTTCATGTAGGTGTATTCCTCCATGAGCACCGGCTGCCCGCCCTGTTCCTGCGGCCAGTCATACGCCTCGTAGCGGACCGGGATCAGGTACTCGTCGTCGATGAACACCCTGGCGAGATGGAACCGGAAGTTGCGCCTGGGCACCGGATGCACCACCTGCACGCAGGTGCAGATCCGGCCGTTGACCTTGGCGTTGGGATAGAAGTTGACCTCGCACTCGCCGAACTGCTTGTCGTGCTCGGCGACCTCCACGAGCCGTTTGGCGAGGTTCTCGACGCCGAGTTCGGTCACCGGGTAGCGGTTGCCCTGCATCGCGAGGGCGCCGTTGGGCTTGAGGGTCACGGTGCCCACCATGGCCCGCACGCCGCTGCCGGCGTGGGCGAACATGTTGCCATCGTTCCGGCCGTCGACGTAGATCACCTCCTGGCCCTT
>CAXNJC010000195.1:0-4196 GCA_964202525.1 Pirellulales bacterium | reverse complement strand
CCGTCATGCCCACCTCGCCGACGAATGCGGCGGACGCCGGCCCCGTGTCGCGGTTGGAGGCGGAGAAGGTAAAGGGCGGCACGGTCGAGTAGGTGTACGACGACTTCTGGCCGGCGGCGTTGTAGTAGGCGCCAGCCTTCACGAGTCCTTCCACGCGGGTCTGGCCGACCCGGCCGAGGAGCAGCGTGTCGAGGCCGATCTGACCGCCCCAGAGATTGTTGAAGCACTGGGTCTGGTAGAAGTCGTTGCCGGTCACGGGGAAGGGCACGTCATTCGAGAAGGAATCCTGCATCTGCAGGCTCTCGTTCCACTGCAGCCAGCGGGCTCCGATCAGGAACTGGCAGGTGTCGGCCCAGAGGCAGTGGCGGGCGTTGAACTCCAGGCTCTGGAGCTGTCCGAGTAACTTCGCGGTCGAGGAGTCGAGGTTCGTGTCGGGCGGTCCCCAGGTGTTGCCGTAGATGCCCGGCGGCGAGGTCGCGTAGCCGTCCGGCGAGAAGGGGAGCGTCCTGTCGGAATAGAAGTTGCCGGCGTAGAGATACGTCGCTTCGAGCGTCCGGCCGTCGCAGTCGGTCCGGAGGAACGAGAGCCGTGGTGCGGCGAGGACGTCGCTGTTGAGATCGTTGGCGTTGAGGGCGGTGGGGCCGAGGCCCCCCGTCTCCGGGTCGATCGTGGAGTAGATCGGACGCGACGGCGGGGCGTTTCGCCAGAGCAGGAGCGCCTCGGAGCGGAGCGTCCAGCGGGCGTGCTTCCGGGCCGCCAGGGCTTGGATGAGCCCGGGCTGATGGAGGACATCGGGCGCGCAGGGCTGCGCCGGTTGACACTGGCCCGTCATACAGATGGCCGATCCGTCTTCGATCGTGGCCGATGAGATGCCATCGATCGGAGACGGGGCCGATGACACGGCCAGCGGATCCGACTGCAGAGGCGGCTGCGGGTCGGCCGCGAAGGGCCCCGGCTGTTCCATGGGAACCACCTCGGCCTCCTCGCCCGGCATCAAGACCGACCCCCCGAAGCTCGCGGGGTCCTCTTGTTCCGAGAGCACGATCCCGGATTCCCAAGAATCCGCCCGGACCGAGGCCGGCACACACTGCACGGAAAACGCCACAGCCAGGAGCCCGGGCATGGCCCGGACAACACGTACGAACGTCATGGTCCCCCCTCCACGGATACCGATCCGGCAGCGTTCATCGGTTGGGACAGGGGCCGGTCGTCAGGTTTCTTCCGTGTGTTCCTCCTTGGCAAGCTGCGCCGGCTGCGGGCCCCGGCGGCAGGCTCTTCCCAGGCGCCCGGGTCGCCGCAGTCTTCCCAAGGCGAATCGCAGGAGCCCTGGTCACGACCCGCAGGACCGGACGTCGAAACGACCGGGGGTTGCGATGTCTTTCGGAGGCTCTGCCGTCATGAACGTTCGGATCGTGTCAGCCCGACTCGTGGGACTCCTGATTGCCGGCCTACTGCCGTGGCACTTCGCCGTCGGCGGCGGCTTCGATGACCTGCACGGCGGCACTGCCGGTGAAATGGTCGGGGATCAACTTCCCGGCACGCCCGAGGAACTCTCCCCGATGGGGCCATCGGAAGGCGTCGTCTTGGGCGACGCATCGCCGGAGCCGATCACCGCCGAGGGAAGCGATGACCTCGTGGGCATGCTGCCGATCGCGGCGGGGAATCCCCAGCCCGAGAAGGCGCTGTTTCTGCCCGTGCGGCCCCGCTGGCAAGCCCAGGTCGATGCCTTGATGCTGTGGCAGGGCAACATCCCCAGCCGGGTGCTTTACACCGACGCCGCCAGCGGCGCCTCCGCCCTCGACATCAACCAGGCCCAGACGGAGATGGCGGCCGGCGCGCGGTATGGCCTCCTTCTCAACCTCGATCCCGTGTACGCGATCGAGGGCAACTACTTCAATGTCTCGTCGTTCGCGGGAAGCGCCGCGACGCCCCCCGGCATCTACGGTCAGAACAATCTGGCGGCACCGAGCCTTGGGCCGGCGGACGGCATCCTGTTCACGTCGGCCAGCGTGCTCACCAGTGGCACGATCAGCAGTGCGGAACTCAACTGGCGGCGGCGGACGTGCAGCCCGGTCACCTGGCTGGCGGGGTTCCGCTGGGTCGAGTGGAACCAGGGCATGTTCGTGCAGGATCGGTTCGTGTTCGATCCGGCCGTGCTGCCGCCCGGCTCGAGTGACCTCGACGTGGCGACCGGCAACAACCTCTATGGCGGCCAGGTCGGCATGGATCTCTGTCTCTGGAATCGCCCGACGAGCGGACTGCAGGTGAACGCTCTGGGCAAGGCCGGCGTGTTCTACAACCACGCGTCCTACCAGCGGACGCTGGGCGCCTTCATGCAGGACGGCCTGCCCCCGACGCAGCTCGGCCCGGCGGCGGCCACCGCCGACCAGACGTCGTTTATGGGCGAGCTCGGCGTGAACGCCAGCCTGCGGCTGACGAACTGGCTGTCGTGGCGGGCGGGCTACACCTTCTTTTGGCTCAGCGGTGTGGCGACGCCGGCTGACCAACTCTCCGTCACGAACGTGGCGGTATCGCCCGCGACGGCCACGATCGACACCAACGGCAGCGTGCTGCTGCACGGTGTGACGACCGGCCTCGAGGCCCGGTGGTGAGCCGGGTGACCCAGGGAAGCGTCAGGCCATCCGCCAGAAGAACGACGACACACGGGCCATCGGCTGGCCGTCGATCGTGACGCCCGTGGCCGGCCCGCCGATGTCGATCTGGTAGCTGCCCCGAAGCGTCGCGGCCGTGGCGGGCAGCCGAATCGAGTAGCTGCTCCCGCTTCCGGAGATCGCCGCACCCGCGAGCGAGACGGCCGTCGCGCTACCGCCCGTGCCGGTGTAGTAGAGCTTGAAAGCCGACGCGTTCAGCCCTGCTGCCGGGCCGGTGAAGGTGAGGTTGATCGTCCTCACTGCAGTCGGGAACGCCGGTGCAACGGTGGCCGTTGTGGCGAGCTGAGTTGTGTCGACGAACGCCTGACTCACCGCCGGGACGATCGTGTTGATGGCCAGCGGTGTCGCGAGTGATCCGGCCACATTGGGGTTGTTCACCGCATCGAAGAAGGCCCTTGCGGCGACGGCGATCGTTCCGGGCGCGGTCGAGGATTCCGTGGGCGTGAACAGTGCCGAGTAGATCGCCCCCGAGCCGGTGAATCCCGACAGCGTGCCACCCCTGACGGCCACATCGGCCGCGGCAAAGGTCGTTGAGGGCTTGCTGAGGGCGAACGAGATCAGAGCCGTCTCGCCAGACCGTAGCGCTGCCTTGGACGACGTGACCATCACGGTGGGCCGCACCGTGTCGATCGCCATCGCAGGCACCAGGCTGCCAGCGAGGCTCGGGTTGCCGGCCGCGTCGGTGAAGGCGCCCGCCGCGGTCGACACCG
This sequence comes from Pirellulales bacterium, assembly GCA_964202525.1. GTDB lineage: Bacteria > Planctomycetota > Planctomycetia > Pirellulales > UBA1268 > QWPN01. The sequence continues at coordinate 814 of CAXNJC010000195.1, read as the reverse complement.
CACCCGGGGCGGTTGAACTGACCAGCGGCGTGAAGATCGCGGTGTAGCTCGTGCCCGTCCCGGTGAACGCCGACAGCGTGCCCCCGCTCACGACCACGTCGTTGAGCCCGAAGGTTGTCGAGGGCTCGCTGAGGGAGAACGTGAGCGTTGCGGTGCGGGCGGATCGGATCACTGGTCGGCTGGTCGTGATGGCCACGGATGGCCGTAAGGTGTCGATCACCAGCGGCGTCGGCAATGAGCCGGCCCGGCTCGGATTGCCGGTCGTATCGGTGAACGCGCCCGCAGTCGCCGCGATGCCGCCGGGAGCGTTGGAATCGGGCTGCGGGGTGAAGATCGCCGAATACGCCGTTCCTGAACCGAAGAATCCTGAGAGCGTGCCGCCGGTCACCGTCACGTCACTGGCCGTGAAGGTCGTCGAGGGCTTGCTCAGCGCAAAGCTGATCACCGCCGTCTCCCCGGCCTTGAGGGCCGCCTTGCTCGAGGCGATCGTGATGCCCGGCACCACCGTGTCGATCGTGAGCTGCGGCGCGAGGCTGCCCGCCGAGTTGGGGTTGTTCACGGCGTCAAAGAACCGTCGTGATGCGACGGTCACGCTGCCGGGCAGCGTTGAGTTGGTGAATGGGGTAAACATGGCCGAGTAACTCGTGCCCGACCCGGTGAAGCCGCTCAGCGTGCCGCCACCGACGACGACGTCGGCGGCCGTGAAGTTCGTCGAGGGCTTGCTGAGCGTGAAGAACACGGTCGCGGTCTCGCCCGCCTTCAGCGTCGTCCGGCTGGCGGTGATGGCGATCGTCGGCACCACGGTGTCGATGAT
>CAXNJC010000194.1:0-4210 GCA_964202525.1 Pirellulales bacterium | reverse complement strand
GTGCGGCGGCGTGGGCCTCCGCACGGATGGCGATTCCAGAGCGGCCGCGGTCGGGGTGAAGGCCTTCGCCGGGAACTGGACTCGTCGCCACGGTCCGCGGCAGGGTACCGTTCCCGCATGCACATCGCCGTCATCCTGCCTCGCTGGGTGGGCGACGCCGTCATGGCGACGCCCCTGCTGCGCACGCTTCGGGCGCACTTCCGCGACGGCGTGCGGATCACGGGCGTGATGCGGCCGGTGATCGCGGATCTCCTCGACGGCACGGGGTGGATCGACGACGTCATCCCCTACGACCGCCACGGCCGGGATCCATCCAGCCGGTTCCGCGCGTCCGCGCGGGCGTTGCGGGCTGCCCGTGCCGACGTGGCGCTCGTGCTCCCCAACTCGCTGTCGGCGGCGGCGCTCGCCTTTTCTGGAGCCGCCCGACGCCGCGTCGGACACCCCGGGCACTGGCGCCGGCCGCTTCTCACCCATGTCGTGCCGCGCCGCCGCGGCGAGCCGATCGTGCCGCCGCCCGTCGCCTTCATGGAGCTCGCCGTCGCGATCGGGGCAACGCCGGGTCCGCTCACCGTGGAACTCCGCGCCTCCCCGGACGACCTGGCCCGCGGCGATGCCCTGCTGGCGACGCTGTTCCCGGGCCGCGAAGGCCCTCTCGTCGTGCTCAACGACAACAGTTCCAACGGTAGCGCCCGATCGTGGGGTGCTCCGCGGCATGCGGCGCTCGCCCGCTGGCTGGTGGCCCACGTGCCCGGTGTTCGCGTGCTCGTGCACTGCGGACCGGCCGATCGCGACGAGTCCCGGGCCGTCGTCGCCGCGGCCGCCTCGCCGGCTGTCCGCGGGCTCGGCGACGCCCCCGACCTGCCCATCGGACTGTCGAAGGCCGTGTATGCCCGCGCGGCGGCGGCCGTGTCGAGTGACAGCGGCCCGCGGCACATCGCCGCTGCGTTCGGCGTGCCGACCGTGACGCTCCTGGGGCCCACCGATCCGCGCTTGGGCCGATCCGATCCCGATGGCTGCGTCGAGATCCGCCGGACGCTCGCCTGCTCGCCCTGCGGCCGCGGCGAGTGCCCGCTGCGGCATCACGACTGCATGCAGCTGATCGGCACGGAGGAGGTCGGGGCGGCCGTCCTCGAAGCGCTCGCCCGCCGGGCGACGCGGGCCGGCTGAGCATCGCGCGGCCGCCCGGGTATGCTGGCCGCTTCACGGAGCCACGAGGAGAGCGACGATGGTGCAGTTTCTGGGAATGCTGGCCGCGATCGGCCTGACGGCCGCCTGCTGGGGCATGTACGGCCCGGTGCTGCACGTCGGCCGCGAGCAGATGCACTCGCCGCTGCGGCCGTTCGTGTGCGTGGGCGTGGCGTATTTCGTGATCGCGGTGGTGGTTCCGCTCCTGCTGCTGGCCCGCGGCGAGAAAGGGGCCTGGACGACGAAGGGCGTGATCTGGAGCCTCCTGGCCGGCGCGGCCGGAGCGCTTGGGGCCCTCGGCGTGATTCTCGCCCTGCATTTCGGCGGCAAGCCGATCTACGTGATGCCGCTGGTGTTCGGCGGGGCGCCGGTGATCAACACGCTCCTCTCGGCCGCGATGAACCGGGCGTTCGACCAGCTCAAGGCGCCGTTTCTCGCCGGCCTCCTGCTGGTGATCACGGGAGCGGTCACGGTGCTGGTGTTCAAGCCGCAGCCGGCTCCGCACGCGGCCCCCGTCGCCGCCGCCGCCGCGGCCGAGTCGGCCGCCCCTGCCCCGCAGCCGTCGGTCGAGCGGAAGGCCGAGCAGTTTGTCGCCGTGCTGCTCTCGATCGCGCTTGCGATGGCGTCGTGGGGCTCGTACGGGCCCGTGCTGCACCGCGGCCAGGCGGCCATGCAGGGGAGCAGGCTCCGGCCGCTCGTCTGCATCGGCGTGTCGTACTTCCTGATCGCGGTGCTCGTGCCGCTGGCCCTGCTCGTGCCGCTGGCCGACCCGGGGTCGTGGAGCGTCAACGGGGTGCTCTGGAGCCTCGCCGCGGGGTCGCTCGGCGCGGTCGGGGCCCTGGGAACGATCCTCGCCTTCACGCTCGGCGGCAAGCCGTTCACGGTCATGCCCGTCGTCTTCGGCTGCGCGCCGGTCATCAACACGCTCACCACGCTGGCCTTCAACGACACGCGGCTGTCGTCCGTGAGCCCGTTCTTCCTGGCGGGCATGCTCATCGTGGCCGTGGGCGCGGCGACGGTGCTCGCCTTCGGCCCCCGAGGCCACGCGCCGGCCAAGCCTGCGTGAGCCGGGGCTACGTGCCGCGGCGGCCGCCATACCACGTGATGTGGTGCCGCGGCGCGAAACGGAACCCCAGGCGGCGGCATTCGGTGGAAAGCCACGCGGCGTGCTTCGCCAGTTCCTCGGGCGTCCGCGCCTGCGGCATCAGGAACACGCGGCCGCGGTCAACCGCGGGGCCGAGGTCGTCGATCCACCGGGCCGCTTCGTCGACATCGGCCGCCGACTCGACCACGAACTTGAACTGGTGGGGGCCCGATGCGGCCAGGCTCCGGAGCACGTCGTCGCGCCGCCGGGCCGCCTCGTGCCTCGCCGCCCAGCCCCCCGGCGTGTCGGCGGGAGGCGTCGACGACGCCAGCTTCGGGCTGATCGACACGAGGTCGCAGAGCCGGCCGGAGGCTCCGGCCGGCAGCACCGACCCGGCCGTCTCGACGGTCACGTGGCAGCCCTCGCGACCGAGCTGGCGGCAGAGTTCGGGCACGTCGTCGAGGAGCAGCGGCTCGCCGCCCGTCACCACGACGTGCCGCGGTGCTAGCGCCGCCACCGCCTCGAGCACCGCCGCCAGCGAAAGGTCGCGGCCCTCGGGCTTCCACGACGTGAATGGCGTGTCGCACCACACGCAGCGGAGGTTGCAGCCGCTCGTGCGAGCGAACGTGCTCGGCGTTCCGGCCAGCAGGCCCTCGCCCTGAAGCGACGCGTAGATCTCGGAGATTCGCATGGCGTCACCGCGTCGACCACCGCGCCGGATCGACGCGGGGATCGACGGCTCCGGCCGCCGCGAACCCGGCCGCGCGGATACTGCAGGAGTCGCAGGTGCCGCAGGGGCGGCCGTCGCCGTGCGGGTCGTAGCAGCTCGTCGTCAGCCCGTGGTCGAGCCCCAGCGACAGACCGAGGCGGACGATCGCCTCCTTCGAGAGATCGACGAGCGGCGCGAGAAACTCGCACGGCCGCCCCTCGACCCCGGCCTTGGTGGCGAGGCCGGCCATCCGCGCGAACGCCGCGAGATACTCGGGCCGGCAGTCCGGATAGCCGCTGTAGTCGACGGCGTTGATCCCGAGCACGATCGCGTCGGCCCCGCGGGTCTCCGCCATCGCCAACGCCAGCGCGAGGAACACGGTGTTCCGCGCGGGCACGTAGGTCACGGGAATGCCGGAGGCGATCGCGCCGCCGCTGCGGTCGTGCGGCACGGCGATGGCCGCGTCGGTCAGCGCGCTGCCGCCGAACGCCGCGAGATCCACCCGCACCACCACGTGGTCGCGGATGCGGAGCGACCGCGCCACGTCGCGGGCAGCGTCGAGCTCCACGCGGTGCCGCTGCCCGTAATCGACCGACAACGCCGCGAGGTCGAGCCCGCGGGAGACGGCCCAGGCGGCAGCCGTGGCGGAGTCGAGCCCGCCCGAGAGGAGGACGACGGCCCGCCGGGGCGGCGTCCCCTGCCCCGCCGCGGCCGACGCGGCTATCGTGTCGTGGGATTCCATGGCACACTCTGGACCATCATGAGCACCCAACCAGCAATCCGGCCGTCGCGCGACCAGCTCGAGACCTTCGCGAACCAGTTTCCGGAACGAGACTACCTGATCGAGATCATCTGCCCCGAGTTCACGTCGGTCTGTCCCAAAACCGGCCAGCCAGACTTCGGCACGCTGACGTTCCGCTACGTGCCCGAAAAGACCTGTGTGGAACTGAAAAGCCTGAAGCACTACCTCCAGGCCTTCCGCAACGAGGGTATCTTCTACGAGAACGTGACCAACCGCATTCTCGACGACCTCGTGGCGGTGCTCCAGCCCCGGCGGATGACCCTCGTGGCCACCTTCACGCCCCGGGGCGGCATCAGTTCGCGGCTGGTCGTGTCGCACCCCTCGGGCCAGCACCTGCCGGCTCAGCCCTGACCGGCCGGCCCGAAGGCCTTCCGTTTCGTTTCGACCCGACCGAAAGGATCCGCCCGTGCCCCAGCCCGCCGTCCTCCTC
>CAXNJC010000193.1:0-4219 GCA_964202525.1 Pirellulales bacterium | reverse complement strand
GGAGTGGGGGCGGGAGCCGCCGCTAGGGTGTCGGCGACGAGCGCGGTGGCCGACGGATCCTTGCAGGTGAAGTTTGCGGTCGTCAGGCTCCCGAGCCCCACGCCGGCGAGTCGGTACGACTGCTGCATCGACGGAATCCGCAGCACGGCACTGCCCGCCTCCTCGACGAGTCGCAGTTCGCTCCCACTGAACCAGTCGAGGGCCAGCACGTCGGCCGCGGGGTTGAAGTCGGAGAGCGTGCGGTTCTCGTTCCATGCCCACGTGATCGTGAACGTCCGTGGCGCGGCGACCGTGGTGGAATATGCCGCCGGCTCCACACCCGAGAGCGAGGTGGTCGCGAGGTCGCCGGTCGTGGTCGACATCATCGACCGGCTCTCGAGCGACTCGGGGGCGAAACTCGCCGCGCGGCGGGCGAGCACGCGGTTCCACTGGCGGGTTCGGCTGCGGCGGAGTTGCCGGGTCGGCAGGGTCGACAGCATCGCGCGAAGCAGGTCGTCGGCACTCATCGGACACCTCCTTGGGGTATGGCGGCGGACGCGTGGATCGAGGCTCGCTGGCCGCCCACCATGCTACGTGAGAGCGGCGGCGATTGGGGCATCTGGGCGCGGCCGGTCGCGCGGATTTCACGCGGGAGTCATCCGGCGTTCATGGGCCGTTCATGAATGCCGGTACGACCTCGACTGACTCCCGAGACCGGGTCAGCCGTCGGCAGGAAAGCAGAGCGTGAAGGTGGCGCCGCCGCCGAGGGTCGCCTCGTGAACGAGGTCGCCCCCGTGGGCCCGCATGATGCGCTGCGAGAGGGCCAGCCCGATGCCGTGGCCGCCCGCGGGCCTGCCGGTGTGGAAGTGCTCGAACAGCCGCGGTTCGTCGTCGGCCGTCACGCCCGACCCATGGTCGATGACCGACACGCGGCGGCCCGCCGGGCCCTCCTCGGCCACGAACCCGACGCGACCGCCGGCAGGGCTGTGGTCGACGGCGTTGGCGAGCAGGTTCACGAACACCTCCTCGAGGAGTGCCGCATCACCCTTCACCACCACGCCCTCGGGTGGCGGCCCGATCACCACCTGCCGCGCAGCGGCCCGAGCGGCCACGCGATCCGCCGCCGAACCCGCGATCGGTTCGAGATCGAGCCGCACCAGCCGGGCCGGATCGAGGGCGGCCGACTGCGACCACGTGAGCAGCGTGCTGCAGAGCCCTTCGATCCGCCGGGCCAGGCTATCCACCCGGGCGAGCGTCGCGGCAAGTTCTGCCTCGCTACGGGGGCCGCTCCTGGCTGGGTCGGTCTCGAGGAGGATCGTGTGCACCGGGTTGAGGAGCTGATGGGCGACGTCGGCGTTGAACCGGGATTGGGACACCCGAATGGCGTCGAGCCGATCGAGCATGTCGTTGAGCGTGACGGCCATCTCGGCGAACTCCGCGTCGGCCCTGTCCACGTCGATCCGCTCCGCGAAGCGACCAGCACGGATCTGGCGCGCCGCCGCCGTGACCCGCTCGAGTGGCCGGAAGGCCCTGGCCAGCGCCAGCCACACCACGCCGAGCATCGCCGGCACCCAGACGATGAACGTGAGCACCTGGTAGCGGCCTGTCGCGCGGGCGGCCCTGTCGAGCGGTGCGAGCGGCGTCCCGGCCACGAGCACGGTGTCGTGGCCGCCCAGCGTCGCCGCAAGCCGGTGCCGGCCGTCCGACGAGGTCCAGATCGCGTCGGCTCGGTCGGCCCACGCCGGATCCCAGGCGAGCCCGTCCGGCAGGTCGAGGTTGTCGACGAGCATGCCGTCGCGCCGCCATACCCCGGCGAACCAGCGAAACGGCCCGGGGTCGGCGGTCGGCTCGAGCGCGGGCAGCGGAAACCCCAGCAGCCGTGGCACGGCCCAGCCCGTGGGCGGGGGCAGGTCGGGCAGAAACACGTCGGCGGCGCGGATGTCCGGATCGAGGAGCGTGTCGGCCGCGAACCGCTCCTCGGCCTTCAGGGCCGCCAGCCGCGACCAGAGCTGCACGTCGAGGTCGCGGGCGAGCATGTCGATCGTCGCCCGATAGTGGCTCGCCCGCAGGGCGACGGCGCCGAGCAGGAAGGCGGTGCCGAACCAGACGATGAACCTGCGTCGCAGGGACGGCCGCCTGAAGCAGGTCGCCGAGTCAGCCATCGATGATGAATCCCAGGCCCCGGCGCGTGGCGATCAGGTCGTGGCCGAGCTTCTTGCGGAGGCGGAGCACGAGCACGTCGACCACGTTGCTCACCGTGCCCTCGGGCGGTGACTCACCCGGATGAATCAACTCCTCGAGTGCGAGGCGGGTGACGAGCCGGCCGCGGTGTCGGGCGAGATGGCCGAGCACCGTGAACTCCTGGGCCGTGAGCGGCACGCGCTGCCCGTCGCGGCTGGCAGACCGCGCCGGAAAATCGATCGTGACTGGGCCGATCATGATCACGGGCGCTACGTCCCCCTCGGTTCTGCGCAGCACGGCCGCGATCCGTGCGAGTAGTTCGCGGACCGTGAACGGCTTGGTGAGGTAGTCGTCCGCGCCGAGGTCGAGGGCGGTCACGCGGTCGTCCTCCTCACGCTTCGCCGACACCACGATCACGGGCACGTCGCTCACGCGGCGCAGCCGCTCGAGCAGCCGCTCCCCCTCGAGCCCGGGCAGCCGCAGGTCGAGCACGACCAGGTCCGGCGCGGCGTGCAGCGCGAGCTCCAGGCCCGCGGGGCCGTCGGCCGCCTCGAGCACCACGAGGCCGGCCGCGAGCAGGCCCTGCGCGACGGCCCGCCGGGCGGCGTCTTCATCGTCGATCACGAGCACCGTGGCCGTGACGCCCTCGGCAGGGTGGAGAGTCGGAATGATCGTCATGCGGGACCACTATACCCCGCTGTATCCCGCGGTCAGGCCGCGTCGGCGGCGGGCGGCGTCGGCGTGATCCATGGGTCGCGGTATCGCCGCAGGTTCACGTCGGTCCGGCGCGGCACGTCGATCGGCTCGGCGGTCGGCGGGAGGCCCAGGAGGGCGTAGAGGCTCGCCACGGAGTCGGCCCCCTCGAGGGCCAGCGCCTCGAGCGAGAGCAGGTGGAACGGAAACGTGCCCTTCGCGCAGATGCCGAATAGCAGGCGGTACGCGGCCCAGTACTGCCGAAAGGCCGCCTGCAGGTCGCCCCGCGCCGACGCCCGCTCCCGCGCCCAGGAGACGATGTTCGCCAGCGGGCTGCGGGTGGTGATCAGCACCACCGGGTCCCGTCGGCATGTGACCGTCACGTCGAGAAACGCCTGCAGCGGAGGGAAGTGCCGGTACTCGGCGGCCGCGCCCGGCCGCGGCCCGTGGGGCAGCGATCGCCTCGTCACCACCAGCGGGCGGTCGCGATGCTCCTCGAGCCGGGCTCGGGCTTCGGCGTGGTCGCCATCGACGAGGGCCTGCCAGACCGGGTCGAGCAGATCGCCGTGCATGCGGGCGTTGGTCGTGCCCGTCACGAGGGGGTGCGCCGAGAGGATCTCGGTGAACGCCCGGGTGCCCGTCGACTCGGGGCCCACCACGAGGATCACGCGCGGGCTGGTGGGCGACGTCGGGAACGTGGTCAAGGGATCGAGGTTCCTGATGGTCGGGGGCTGAGACAGCGGGGCGGCGATTGAAGCGAAGGCCGTCCGCCGCCGCTGCGCCTTTTGGCGTGCGGGTGGTGGTCTGGGGGAAAGGCGAAGCCCGGGGCGGCCGGGGGGGGCGGCGTGGCGTGCGGGGGAAAGTGAACTTGGCAGGCCGACCCCCTCCCGGTACTTACCCGCCATGCCCCGCCGTGCCATCGTCACGATCGTCACCCGGAACTACGCGCACTACGCGCAGGTCCTGATGGCGAGCTGTCGCGCGGTCCATCCCGAGGCCGCCCTGTTCGTCTGCTACGCGGATCGCCCACCGGCCGACTGGCGGGAGACGGTTCCGGGCACGCAGGCCGTGTACGGCGACGAACTGGGGATTCCCGGCTGGCGGACGTTCTCCTTCCAGTACACGCCGTTCGAGTTGTCGTGCGCGCTCAAGCCGCACCTGCTCCGGCACGTGATCGGCCAGGGGTACGACGAGGTCGTGTATCTCGACGGCGACATGGCCGTCTACGGGCCGCTGGCCTCGGTGTTTGAGGCGCTCGAGCGGTCGTCGCTGGTCATCACGCCGCACCTGCTCGCCCCCCTGCCGGACGACGGCGAGCGGCCCCACGAGCAGGCGTTCCTGGTGTCGGGTACCTACAACGCGGGGT
>CAXNJC010000192.1:0-4228 GCA_964202525.1 Pirellulales bacterium | reverse complement strand
GGCCTGCGCCGGCCCCACGCCGCCGCAGCGGCAGGCGTCGTGAAACATCCGGTGCACCGCAGGCCATGGCCGGGTGCGGTCCTCGCAGGCCACGTCGTGCAGCACCGACGCGTTGCGGAACCGGCCCTCGAACGGTCCGCCGATCAGCGACCAGAAGGCCTGTGGGATGCTGGCGCCGTTGACGACCGCGCCCGCCGGGGCATCCCAGCGGACACTCGCGGGATCGAGGTAGCCGAAGGGCTCCACGAGCGTCATGTCGCGGCCGTTCGCTTCCCACTTGGCCACCACGTCGCCCAGGAATCGTCCCCAGGTTCCGGTCTCATGCTCGGCGGCGGCGGGCACGGCGAACGTGAGCGGCTGGGGGGTGGATCGCCGCACGAGGTCGGCCACGAGCGGGCGGGCAGACTCGGGGAGCGAGGTGTCGTCGCACGCGACCCTCACGAAGGCGTCGGCCCGCTCGATCGCGAGCTCATACTGCTTCCGGTCGCGGGCCGCGGCGGCGAACCGTTCGAACGACGCCACCAGGCCGCTGGCGAGCACGAGGGCCTCGAGGGCGGTGCGGTCGGCCGCGGCGAGGGCCAGCGTGTCGATCCGGCAGCCGCGGACCTGTCCGGCGAAACCGCCGGAGAGCATGAAGGTGATCCACATGATGTGCCGGCCGGCGTGCCTCGCGGGACTCCACCGGCATTATGATGCGGGAGACGATTTCCGGCACGAGGGGAGGCGTTCAATGCGTGGGCGTGGCGTGGCGACGATGCTGGCGTGGCTGGCCCTGGCAGCGCAGGCCGCGGCCGAGGCCCCGCGGTGGAACGTGCTGCTGCTGTTCGCCGACGACTGGGGCCGCTATGCGTCGTGCTACCGCGGGATCGACGGCCGGCCCGGCCTCAACGACGTCGTCTCCACGCCCGCGATCGACCGCCTCGCCCGGGAGGGCGTGCTGTTCCGCAACGCCTTCGTGAGCGCTCCCTCCTGCACGCCCTGCCGCTCGGCTCTCCTCGCCGGCCGCCACTTCTTCCAGTGCGGCCGCGGTGCGATCCTCCGCAACGCGGTCTGGGACGCCGCCATCCCGTCGTTTCCGCTGCTGCTCGAGGAAGCTGGCTACCGGATCGGCAAGTCGTACAAGGTATGGAGCCCCGGCCAGCCGCCCGACGCCCCATTCGGCCGCCAGCGGCGGGCCTTCGAGAAGGCGGGCCGCCTTCCCAACGACTTCTCCGAGCAGGCCACGACGATGGTCGCCGCCGGCCGCACCGTGGCGGAGGTCCGCGCGACGATCGTCGCACAGATCCGGGAGAACTTCCGCACGTTTCTCGACGAGGGGGGCGACGCCCCGTGGCTCTTCTTCTGCGGCCCCACCACCACCCATCGCACCTGGGTGAAGGGCTCGGGCCAGGCGCTCTGGGGCATCGACCCGGAGTCACTCCGCGGCCGCATGCCGGCCTTCCTGCCCGACGTCGCCGAGATCCGCGAAGACGTGGCCGACTATCTCGGCGAGGTGCAGGCGGTCGACGCCTACGCCGCCGCGCTCGTGGCCGAGCTCGAATCCCGTGACCTGCTCGACCGCACGCTCGTCGTGGCCAGCGGCGACCACGGCATGCCGGGCGTGCCGGCCGGCAAGTGCGAGCTCCACGACCACGGCACCGCCGTCGCACTCGTGGCCCGGGTGCCGGGCGGCACGCCCGGCCGCCTCGTCGACGACTTCGTGTCGCTGCCCGATCTCGCCCCCACGTTCCTCGACGTGGCCGGCGTGCCGCGGCCCGCCGGCATGACGGCGCGGAGCCTGATGCCGCAGCTGCTCGCGGCCGGCAGTGGCCAGATCGACCCGGACCGCACGTTCGTGATCACCGGTCGCGAGCGGCACGTGGACGTGGCCCGCGGCGGCAACCTTCCCTACCCGATGCGGGCGATCCGCACGGCCACCCACCTCTACATCCGCAACTTCGCGGCCGACCGACTGCCGCTGGGCCGCCCGGGCATCGCCGCGGCCGGCGCCGCCGCCGACGCGGCGGTGCTCGAGCGCGACACCTTCGCCGCCTATCCCGACATGGATGCGGGGCCCACGAAGGCGTGGCTGATCCGCCACGGCCACGAACCCGAGTGGCGGTGGCTCCACGACTACACCTTCGCCCCGCGGCCCGCCGAGGAGCTCTACGACCTCCGGTCCGATCCCGACCAGGTGCGGAACGTCGCGGCCGACCCGGCGCACGCCGCCAGCGTCCGGGAGCTCGCGGCCAGGCTCGACGACGTGCTCCGCGCGGCGGGCGACCCGCGGCTCCTGCCCGAGCCGCCGTTCGAGCGGCCGCCCTACACCGACATCGAGCCGCGGAGGCGGCCGTGACGGTGGTGCCGGTTCCTTCGCCTGCGCTGGATTTGCGTCGGCCGGGCCGCCGATCATGCTGGTCGGGATCGCTCGCTCCACGCCACCCGGCACGGTCATGCGCACCGCCTTCGTCACCGGCGCCACGGGATTCATCGGCCGCCACCTCGTGACCGCCCTCGTCGAGCGGGGCGTGGAGGTGCGGGCGCTGGTGCGGTCGCCGACGCGGGCCGCCCACCTGCACCGCGCCGGGGTCCGCACCGTGGCCGGCTCGCTGGCCGACGTCGCCACATGGCGGCACGAGCTCGCCGGCTGCGACGCGGTGTTCAACGTGGGCGGGCTCGTGGCCGCCTGCCGCCGCGACGATCTCTTCGCCGTCAACGGCCGGGCGGCCGGCGACCTCGCCGATGCCTGCGCCGCCGGCGATGCCCCGCCCACGCTCGTGCACGTCTCATCGCTCGCCGCGGCCGGGCCGCCGCCCCGCGGCAAGGCGATCCGCGACGAGCACGATCCGTTCGCGCCGGTGTCGGACTACGGCGCCAGCAAGTTGCTGGGCGACGCGGAGCTCCGGCGGCGGGCCGCGCGGCTGCCGATCACGAGCGTGCAGCCCGGCATCGTGTTCGGTCCGCACGACGTGCAGGTGCTCACGCTCTACCGGATGATCGCTGCGGCGCGGCTCCATCTCCCGATGGGCTTCCGGCCGGTGCCGGTGTCGCTGGTCCACGTGAACGACCTCGTGCAGCTGATCCTGGCCGCGGCCGAGCGGGGCGAGCGGATGACGCCCACCGAGGCGAACGGCCACTGCCCGAGCGGCGTCTACCACGCGTGCGACGACCGCGAGCACCCCAGCTACGGCGAGTTCGGCCGCCGGATCGCAATCGCCCTCGGCCGCAGCGTGGTAGTGCTGCCGGTGGCCACGCCCGTGGCCTGGCCGGTGGTCACGATCGCGTCGCTCTGCTCGACGCTGGCCGGCAAGCCGAGCATGGTGTCGCCCGACAAGCTCCGCGAGGCCACGGCCCGCTCGTGGGCCGCCTCGGCGGCGAAGGCCCGCAGCCAGCTCGGCTTCGCGCCGGCGGCGACCATCGACGACCGCCTCCGCGAGACGGGCGAGTGGTTCCGGGCCAACGGCCTGCTGTAGGCTCTGGCAGCGTCGGTTGCCACGAGCCCCGGAGGCCCCATGCACGCCCCGAGGCGTGCCGGGCTGGTCCGTATGCCCGGAGAACTCGTCATTCCCACATCATAAAAAATAATCTCGAGTCGCTCTCGCGTAACCGGTTGACCCGTGATTCGGTTTTCGTACACGTCCCCGACGTCTGAGGGGATTGGTACACGGTGCGAGGTCCGTCGCCATCAGGGGCGTCGGCGTTGTCCATCAACCAACAGAGGGCGGGCGATGTTTCTTTCATCGAAGCGTGTGATCGGTGCCGGGTTTGCCCGGCGGGACATTGCCCGATCGAAGCGCCGGCCGCGGATTGCCCCCCCCCCCGCAGCTTCACGTATCGGCGGCGGGGCTCGAGCCGCTCGAGGCTCGCAGGCTCATGGCGATCTCGGCGGTCACCGACACGATCGTCGTGGCTCGCGCTGACGTCGAGCTGACGATCGACGTGCTCGCCAACGACCGCGACGTGCCCTCGGCGGGCATGATCGCCGGCACATCGCAGGCGGGACACGGAACGGTGAGCGTGCTGCGGGCCGCCGGCCAGCGGGATCGCATCACGTATCGCCCCGCGACGGGGTTCACGGGCGCAGACAGCTTCTCGTATTCGATCACTGACGGTGCCGGCGGCACGTCTTCTGCTGTGGTGAGTATCTCGATGTCGGTGCCGTCGCTGGAGGCCGGGGTGAACGGCGACGGGCGGGATCGCACCTACGTCTTGGTCGACGGACACAGCGTCAATCCCAACGCACCCTTCC
>CAXNJC010000191.1:0-4234 GCA_964202525.1 Pirellulales bacterium | reverse complement strand
TGAGGCGAGGCCATTCCAGCCGTTCACGAGCCCGGCGTCGACCTCGATGGTCTCGGAGGCGTTCCAGTTGACGAGCCCGCCCCAGTGCGTGAAGGGGCCGGCGAACTGATAGCTATAGCTCCGCATGTAGAAGAAGTTGCCGACGGCCGGCACGCCCTCGTAGCCGACGATCGTGTAGAAGTGGCCGAGCTTGAGCGAGATGTCCTGGTTGCCGAGTTCCGTGTAGAGCTGCGGGATCGCCAGGCCGTAGTACTCGCCACTATTCCAGTCCTGCGGCCCGGGATTGGTCTCCCAGCCGAGCGACATGGCGAGCGGAAAATCCTCGCCGTAGAGGAGGTCGGTGCGGGCCCCGATGCCGTTGGAGCCGTCGGTGGGGAGCGTCCGCTCGGCGATGATGTACACCTGGTTCATCATCGCCTCGTTGGCGCGGTCGACGGCGTTGTACGGGCCGTTGAACTTGCTCGCCGGCACGCCGAAGTTGCCCACGAAGCCCCCTTCGAGCCAGCCGTAGACGCCGCCCCGCTCCCGCTCGCCGAACAGAAACCACTCCTGCCCCGAGGGGATCACTCCCGTCATCACCTCGTCGACGAGCACGGGATCGAACGATTCGAAGGAGCCCGCCTGTCCACGGCCCCCCACGAACGCCTCCTCCTGGGCGACGGCGGCCGCAGCCACCGCCATGCTGGCCAGTGCCGCCCCCACGAACCGCCCTAGCCCTTCACGCCTGGTCCGCATGCGTCCCCCTCCCTTGCATCCACGTCGCACCCCAGACTTCGGCCGAACGACCGGCAGATAGTTCGCGAACGGCACGACCTGCGAAAGAGTCACCCCCCGCCTCGCCGACACCCGCGATCCCTAGGGATGCGGCGAACTGCGCTGCTTGCCCCGGTGGGCCGTCGCCCGCAAGGTCTGCCCAGTTCCTGTGCCTTTTCAGCCGCATAGCCCTCCGCTCAAGACGCGGGACCGGTCGTACCGATTGCTCCGTTCGTGACGAGGGGGGCGAGCATGACGACAACGGCGATCCGGCGGATGCTTCTCGGCGCGGTGGCGGCAGCCCTGACGGCGGCCGGGGCGGCGTCGGCGACGGCCCAGACCTACGGGATCGACTTCCGCAACACGCTGATGCCGGCCTCCGGCGGCATGGCCGGCACGAGCGTCGCCGCGCCTCAGGATTTCCTCTCGGCCATCAACGCCAATCCCGCGGCGCTGACGCAGTACGAGGGCACCCACTTCACAATCGGCGGAGCCTTCGCGGAGGCGACGGTCAACCTCGAACAGAAGGCCCCGCTTCCGCTGCTGGGCGTGGCCCCGTTCTCGGCCAAGAGCAGTACGCCGGGCGCCGTCGTGCCGGCGATCGGCGTGGCCCAAGAGGTCACAGGCCTCCCGCTCCCGACGACCGTGGGGCTCGCGGTGCTGGGGGCTGCCGGCGGCGGATCGAGTTACGTGCAGGAGCCCGCCAGCAACGCCACGGCGTCGTACCTGCTGCTGCTGCAGTTCGCGCCATCGGTGGCGGTGGAGCTCACCGAGCGGCTGTCGATCGGAGCGACGATGTTCATCGGCGACGGCTATGCGTCGGGCCCCTTCGTGGGTACGAGCGGGATGACCAACGCCTACGCGCTGCGTGGCGGGTTCGGCCTCGACTACGAGCTCGGCGACGCTACCTGGCTTGGCGCCTACTATCAGAGCACGCAGGCCTTCCGGTTCGAGAACGAGGCGATCCTGTTTTCGGAGCGCCGCCCGCGCGACGTCGACATGGGACTTCCGCAGCAGGTGGGCATGGGGATCGCGAACGAGTCGCTGCTGGATGGCAGGCTGCTCGTCGCGGCCGACGCGCTGTATCTCGACTGGCGGAGTGCGGCCCTCTTCCAGAACATCTATCGCGGTCAGTGGGTGATGCAGCTCGGCACGCAGTACCGGGCCACCGACCGCGTGAAACTCCGGCTCGGCTACGCCCTCGCCCAGAATCCGATCGACCCCACCGTCGGCACTCGTGTCGCCGCGATCGACGTGCCTGGCGGCGTGCCCGCGGTGAAGTATCTCCAGGCGCAGTTCGCGATCATCAACGAGCACCGGATGGCGGCCGGCATCGGCGTGACCGACTTCCTGATGCGTGGGCTCGACCTCGACGCCTTCGCGGGCGGCATGTTTCCCGCGGGCGAGAGCCTGGGCGACGCAACCTACGTGAGCGTGGAGAGCTACTGGATCGGCCTCGGCTTCACCTGGCACTTCGACCGGTCACCGGTGAGCAGTCGCCGTCGTGCCGGGTCGTGATGCGACCTTTTCGCCACCCCTCCTGACCAGAGTCGAAGTCGTGACGAACCAGCGGTTGCCGGCCCTCGCCGCCGTCGTACTGTTCGCGTGGACGGTCTGCAGCCTGGCACTGGCACAGCGTTCGGACCGTGAGGCGGGCCGCCGCGAAGAGCTCGAGACCGACCGCGACTCGTTCACTTTCGCGCCCACGACTACCGGCGCGGGCGCGTCGATCCTCGAGGCGTCGTATTCGTTCATCGACAACCGGCTCGGCCCGGAGGCCCACAGCTTTCCCGAGGTGCTCGTCCGGCGGGGGCTGGGCGAGCGGGTCGAAGCCCGGCTGGGCTTCAACTACGAGGCGGGGGGCCCGGGGACCGTATCGGGAAGCGAGTTCGGCGGGGAGGACATCGAGACCGAAGAGGAGGGCCGGATCCTCTATGGCACGAAGGTCGAGACCACCGACCAGGACGGCTGGCTCCCGCGGTCGGCAATCGTGCTCCAGGGCTACACGCCGGTGTCCGGGCCGTCGAACATGTCGACGCTCGTGGTGGGCGAGTCGTGGGGCTGGCGGTTCGCCAACGGCTGGGAGTGGACATCGGCGATGCGATACGGCACCGGCTTCGAGGAGCACGACGCCTTCAACCAGTGGGCGCCTTCGACCGTGGTGAAGGTCCCCGTGGGCGACCGGTGGAACGTGCACGCGGAATACTTCGCGATCTTCAGCAGCCAGAAGGAGGTCCCGCTCAACATCCAGTACGCGAGCTTCGGCGGGCACGTGCTCGCGACTGAGGACCTCGAAATCGGCCTCCGGGTGGGCTGGGGACTCAACGCCACCTCGCCGCACTTCTTCTCCAACGTAGGCGTCGGCTGGCGGTACTGACGACCTCCTTGAAGACACTCGCCCCGGCATGCACAATCGGCTATCGGTGGGCCGCGGTCGGAGATACCTCGGTGGGGTCTTGGGTATTCTGTATCCCATGCTGGTCTTCAACGACTTCGACGCCTGGGGTGCTGCCGTGAGCGGCGCGAGCCTGCGGATGGTCTGCGACGCCGTCGACACGGGCGTCTGGGCCATCGGCTCCGCGGATCTCGGCGGCGTCACGCTCCAGGTCGCTTCCGAAGGGGGCGGCAACCTGTGTGTCGGAGACAACACGCACGACGGCACCCTGGTCTTCGTGCCGCTCACGCGCGCCGCCGACCACGTGGTCAACGGCGAATCGCTCGACGACGAGTCGCTGTTCGCCATTCCCCGCGGCACGGACTTCCGGATCGCCGTGCGCAGGCGCTCGCACCGCTGGTGCTCGATCAGCCTGCCGAGCGACGTCGCGACGACCCTTGGACAGACGAGTTCGCGAGTCACCTGCCCGCCCGGGAGCCTCCCGCGACTTCGGCGGCTGGTGCAGGAGATCGCCGGCACGCTGCTCGACCGCCCCGCCGGGACGCCAGCCCATCTCGCTGCCGGCCGCGAACTCGGCGACGCGGCCCGCACCTGCCTCCCGTCGGCCTTGGCGTCGAAGCAACGGGTGGGTCGCCCACGCCTCGATCGCAACGACATCGTCCGCCGCGCTGTGATTCACCTCGACGACGCGTTGCTCGTCCCGACGGCCACCGACCTCGCCCGGCACGTCGGTGTGACGGGCCGGACGCTGCTCCGGACGTTCCAGGAGACCTTCGGCGTGTCACCGAAGCGCTACCTCATGCTCCGCAGCCTGCACGCCGTCCGGCGTCGGCTCCGCGACGGCGCGGAACACGGCGAGACCGTCGCCGACGTCCTCACGCAGCACGGCATCTGGGAGTTCGGCCGATTCGCGGCCCGCTACCGCCGGCACTTCGGCGAGTCGCCTTCCGAGACGCTCCGCAGCGTACGCGGATAATCGCAGCAGGCCCCGCCTCGGCGCGGCGGCAGTTCAGCGGCCCGCTCCCGACGCGGCTGTCACGGCCTCCATCACGCGGTTGAGGTTGAAGCTGCCCGGCTTCTGCCGCG
>CAXNJC010000190.1:0-4234 GCA_964202525.1 Pirellulales bacterium | reverse complement strand
TCATCGTCAGCGACACCCGCCGCCGTGCCTTGTCGAGTTCCAGCACCCAGACCTGCACGATCTGGCCGACGCTGAGGATGTCGTGGGGATCGCGGACGTACTGGTCGGACAGCTGGCTGATGTGCACCAGCCCGCTGTCGTGAAGCCCGATGTCCACGAAGGCCCCGAAGTCAACGACGTTGAGAACCGAGCCGAGCAGTTCCATCTCGACGGCCAGATCCTCCAGCTTCAGCACGCCCTTCTTGAAGAACGGCTTCGGCAGATCCTCCCGCGGGTCGCGGCCAGGGCGGGCGAGTTGCTCGACGATGTCGGACAGCAGCAGATTCCCCACCCCGAGTTCGCGGGCGAGGCCGTCGAGATCGACTGTCGCCACGCGATCCGCGAGGGCCTCGCACTGTGGCCGACTGCCGATCTCGGCGGGGCTGGCACCGAGCCGCTCCAGAACCTTCTCGGCAACCGGGTAGCTCTCCGGGTGGATCCACGTGGAATCGAGGGGATTGGTGCCGCCGGTGATCTTGAGGAAGCCGACGGCCTGCACGAAGGCCGCCTCGCCGAATCCGGGCACTTCGAGGAACTGCTGGCGTGACGTGAACGGACCGTTCTTCGTTCGCCACTCGTGCAAGTTCTTCGCCGTCGCCTGATTGAAGCCAGACACCCGCCGCAGCAGCGCCGGACTGGCCGTGTTGACGTCGACGCCGACGTAGTTGACGCAGCTCTCGACCACCTGCTCCAGCGACGCATGCAAATGACGAGCCTTGACGTCGTGCTGGTAGAGCCCCACGCCGATGTTCGCCGGCTCGATCTTCACGAGCTCCGAGAGGGGATCCTGCAGCCGGCGGCCGATCGAGATCGCACCGCGGATCGCGGCCTCGTGGCCTGGCAGTTCCTCCCTGCCGTAGGCGCTCGTCGAGTAGACGCTCGCCCCAGCCTCGTTCACGATCGCATAGCCGACGTCGAGATCGGCGAGGCTTCCGGCCACGACCTCGGCCACGAGGTTTTCCGTTTCGCGGGCCGCGGCCCCGTTGCCGATCGCGATCACCGAGCAGGCGTGCGTGCGGACGAGCTCCGCGAGCTTCACGGCAGCCGCCTGCCGCTTGTCCTGCTTGCCGACCACGTGGAGCACCGCGTGGTCGAGGGGCGTGCCGCATTCGTCGATCACCACGGCCTTGCAGCCGCTCTTGAAGCCGGGATCGAGGGCGAGCACGCGGCGGCCCGGCACCGGAGGCTGAAGCAGCAGATTCCGTAGGTTCCGGGCGAACACGGTGACCGCGTGCGACTCGCAGACGTCGGTCATTTCGCGGCGAATCTCCCGCTCGAGACTCGGGAGGATCAGCCGCGTCAGCGCGTCGCGAACGCAGGCCCGCAGGAAGTCGGCGTGCGGGTGATCGGCCGACACGAGCACCTGCTCCGCAGCCGCCTGCATCTCGTCGGCCGGCCCCTCGATCCTCACCTTGATGAGCCGGGCCCGCTCACCGCGATTGATCGCGAGCAGGCGATGCGGCGGCACTCGCTGGATGTGCTCGCCGTAGTCGAAGTAGTCGCGGTAGTGCTTCTCTTCCTTGGTGAGCGCCTTGCCCTCGCTCTCCACCCTCTGGCTCTTGAGGTGGGCAGAACGGTAGAGGATCTCCCGCAGTCGCTCCCGGACATCGGCCCGTTCGCTGAAGTCGTGGGCGATGATGTGCCCCACGCCGAGGAGCACGTCGGCGACGGTCGGCACCTCGGCATCGGCGTCGACGAAGTCGGCGGCCCGGGCATCGAGATCGGCGACGGCGGGGGCCGCGGCGAGAATCTCCCGGGCGAGCGGCTCGAGCCGACGCTGCCGCGCGACCTCCGCCAGCGAGAGCTTGCGGGGCTTGAAGGGCAAGTAGAGATCTTCGAGCTGCTTGGAGCTCTCGGCGGCGACGACGCGGGCTTCAAGCTCGTCCGTCAGCCTGCCCTGCCCCTGGATGGTCCTGAGGATCGTCTGCTTCCGGTCGGCGAGTTGCCGAGCCCGAGAAACGCTCTCCGCGATCCGCCGGATCACCTCCTCGTCGAGCCCGCCCGTCTGGTCGCGGCGATACCGGGTGATGAACGGAATCGTATTGCCGCCGTCGAGCAACTCGACGGCCGCCTGCACGCTGGCGGGCGGGATGCCGAGCCGCTGGGCGATCCGTCCCAGATCGATGACAGCAGTGATCGCCGTGGATCCCATCCGAATCGCAGATGACCGCCGAAGCAGCCGCCGCGCACTTCTCCTCCTCGACACGCGCCAGCACCCGCTTGGGCGGGCACATACCGCGCGAATCTGGAAAACGTCTGGAATCTAGGGTGTTGCCCCCACCGATGTCAAACCTCCGCGTCATGGGCATGCCCGGCAGACCGCCCAGCCCTCCGCGCCTGCCCGTCCTGCGCGTGGTCCGCCTGCCCTTGACCCCGTGTTTCCCGCTCGCCTATTTCCCCGACCGCCGCCCGGATCGCCCGGGAATGCACTGGAGCGAGCCGCACGGTCGTGACGATCACGAAGCGTGGGCTGAACCTTCCGACGACCGGAACCACGCCGCCCCAAGCACGACAGCTGGAGCCCGACCCGAGATGATCCGCAGCACCGCCACCACCGCCGCGCCCACCGCCGACTCCGACCTGCTGGCGTCGGTGCCGCTGCTCGCGCTCGACCGCCAGTACGACACGCTCCGGGACGCGATCCGCGAGGCGATCCTCCGGGTCTGCGACTCCGGCAAGTTCGTGCTCGGCCCCGACGTGTCCGAACTCGAGAGCGAGCTTGCCAAGGCCCTCGACGTGCCCCATGTGATCTCGTGTGCGTCGGGCAGCGATGCCCTGCTCCTGGCACTGATGGCCGTCGGCGTGGGCGCCGGTGACGAGGTCATCTGCCCCAGCTACACCTTCTTCGCGACGGCCAGCGCCGTCACCCGGCTCGGTGCCACTCCGATCTTCGCCGACATCGATCCCGTCACGTACCTCGTCGATCCGCGGGACGTGGAGCGGAAGATCAGCACCCGCACGCGGGCCATCATGCCCGTGCACCTCTTCGGCCGCACCGCCGACATCGACGCCCTGGGGCCGATCGCTGCCCGAGCCGGCGTGCCCCTGATCGAGGATGCAGCCCAGTCGATTCTCTCCACCTGGCACGGACGCTGCTCGGGCTCGCTCGGCGACGTCGGCTGCTTCAGCTTCTACCCCACCAAAAACCTCGGAGGCGCCGGTGACGGCGGGTTCCTCACGACCACCCGCGACGATCTGGCAAAGGCGCTCCGCCTGCTGCGGGTCCACGGCATGGAGCCGCGGTACTACCACGAGGTGATCGGCATCAACAGCCGCCTCGACTCGATTCAGGCGGCGGTGCTCCGCGTGAAGCTGCCCCATCTCGACGCCTGGACCACGGCACGGCAGATCAATGCGGCCCGGTACCGCGAGGTGTTCGCGGAGCACGACCTCGACGCCCGGATCGCCGTGCCCGGCGACGAGCCCCGCGGACGGCACGTGTGGAACCAGTTCGTGATCCGCGTGCTCGACGACAGCCGCGACGCCCTGCGTGCCCATCTCGCCAAGCGGGGTGTGGGCACCGAGATCTACTACCCGGTTCCGCTCCATCTGCAGAAGTGCTTCGCCCATCTCGGCTGGGCGAAGGGCGACCTGCCGGAAACGGAGCGGGCGGCGGAGCAGACACTGGCACTGCCGATCTTCCCCGAACTCCAGCCAGCCGAACAGCGGACGGTCGTCGCCCGGATCGCGGAGTTCTACGGCGTCGGCCGCAAGGTGGTCGGCGACTCCCTCCGACCGCCCCACTTCCTCCGCCGCGCCGTCGGCAAGGCCGACGACGTGCGGTGCTAGATATACGCCGGGCGAGCCATCCCTGGCCTCGGCCGGCGGACGCGGGCGGGGCGAAGCCAAGGTTCGCCGCGACCGCGACGCCGCATCCTGCGGCGGAAGCCAACTCTACGCCGGGCGAGCGCGGTCAGTCCGGCTCGTGCCGATGCGACGGCCGACACGCGAGGTACGCGCCGAGGCCGATGAGCATCAGGATCAGGGCGCACGCGAGCGTGTCCTTGGTCATGGGTGCAGCGAACGGCCGCGGTGGGTAGGATTCCGGGCGGTTCCCGCCTCGCCCCTCTCGCCCCTCTCGCCACCACGGTACCCGCCATGGCCACGAAGTCGAAACGCCCCGCGAAGGCCGCCGGCAAGCTGCCCGCGATCGATCGAAAGACGCTCGGGCTGATCGTCGATCTCGCGAACGAAG
>CAXNJC010000189.1:0-4239 GCA_964202525.1 Pirellulales bacterium | reverse complement strand
TCACGTGGCCGAACATGTGACTGGCGAACAACGTACCCGTGGTGACGGCACAATCGACCGGGATGAACGCCTTCTTGGACCTGGTGCTGCAGCCGTGAATCGCCCGGGCGATCAGTTCCTTCCCGGTGCCGCTGGGACCGAGGATCAGAACGCTGGACTGGTGGACCGCGACCAACTCGATGGACCGGCGCACCTGCTCGGCCCACGGAGAAACCCCGACGATCCGATCGATGGCGTCGCCGCCGCGGGATGTACTCGCCACCGACGTCATCTGGCTGCGTCTCGCGGTACGCCGGTCGACAGGGGACCGGTCACCCCTGCCGGGCGGTGAAGTGCGGAGGATGGAACCGCGGGATCACCGCGGCCCCCCCAGATATACCCCATGGCGTTGCACCCGGCCAGCGTCCGACCGAATCGGTTGCAGCGATCGTGCCGCGGACGCGCCGCGGCGCGGCGGTCGCGGGCAGCGGAACCGCGGCGGAATAATCGGTTTTTTCGCCCGCCGTTCGCCCGGTCGGGAAAGATGGACAAAGATTGCAGGAGTCGCCGTGCGCGCCGCGCCGGCCGCCGTTGGTGCCGACCAGGCTGAATGATGCCCTCACCCTCCGATCTCGACCGCGATCCGCCGTGGGGCCGCGGGGCCGCCAGATGGCTTGCGTTCCTGCTGCCGGTCCTGCTGGGGCTCGCGGCCTGGTGGGCCGTGGATCGGTTCCTCATCGCCCGCCGGCCGATCGTCGTCGGCCTGCTCCATTCCCAGACGGGGCCGATGGCGGTCAGCGAGCGGTCGATGATCGACGCCGAAGTGCTGGCGCTGGAGGAGATCAACCGGTCGGGCGGCCTGCTCGGCCGGCAGGTCCGCTGGATCGTCGCCGACGGGGCGTCGGACGGCCCGACCTTCGCCCGCCGCGCCGAATCGCTGATCCGCGATCATGGGGTGAGTGTGATCTTCGGCTGCTGGACGAGCGCGTCCCGCAAGAGCGTCCTGCCGGTCGTCGAGTCGCACGATCACCTCCTCGTGTATCCCATGGCCTACGAGGGCCTCGAGTCATCGCCGAACGTCATCTACACCGGGGCGGCCCCGAACCAGCAGATCACGCCGGCCGTCCAGTGGTGCCACGCCACGCTCGGCGCCCGCCGCTTCTTCCTGGTGGGCTCCGACTACATCTGGCCGCACTGCGTGAACCGGATCGCCGCCGACCAGTTGGCGGGCCTCGACGCCGAACTCGTGGGCGAGGAGTACCTCCCCTTCGGCAGCACCGACGCCGACGCGCTGGCGTCGCGAATCGCGGCTGCGAAGCCCGACGTGATCCTGAGCACGGTCGTCGGCGACTCGGCTCGGCCGTTCGCCCGGGCCGTACGGGCCGCCGGCCTCTCCTCGCAGACCACGCCCATCGTGACCTTCGCGGTCGCCGAAAACGAACTCCGCGGTCCGGCCGCCGCCGACATGGCGGGCGACTACGCCGCCTGGAACTACTTCCAGAGCCTCGATCGCCCCGAGAACCAGGCCTTCGTGAAGGCCTTCAAGGCCCGCTTCGGCGCCGACCGTACCACGTCCGACGTCACCGTCGCCTCGTATAACGGCGTCCGGCTCTGGGCGCAGGCCGTGCGGGAGGCCGAGACCGCCGACGTGCGGCCCGTCCGCAACGCGATGCGTCACCAGAGCATGAACGCCCCCGAGGGAATCATCGCGATCGACCCGGACACGCAGCACACGTGGCGGCCGGTGTTCATCGGGCGGATCCGAGCCGACGGCCAGTTCGACGTGGTGTGGACGAGCCGCACGGCAGTGCGGCCCGTGCCATTTCCAATCTCCCGATCCCGCACCGAGTGGGAGGCGCTGGTGTCCGACCTGCACCGTTCCTGGGGCGGTCAGTGGGGACGTCCGGTTGCGAGCCCGGCGGAGGCTGCCCGATGAGCACCTCGGTGACGGGATTGCACCTGCGCCGGTCGATCGCGGGCCGGCTCCTGTTCTGGTTCCTCGTGATCGCCCTGATTCCCTGCGCGATCCTGACCGCGATCACGGCCCGGATCGCCGCCAGCGCGCTCGAGAAGTCGGTCCGTGACAACCTCGTGCAGATCGCCGCGGGCAAAGCGAGCGAGCTCGAATCCTACGCCGCCGAGCGGGTCCGCGACGGAGCGGCCTTCGCCCGCGGGCCGACGTTCGTGGAGGCGATCCGGGAACTGACCGGCACGGCCAACGCCGACGAGCTGCGCCAGGGCGGGGCCAGGTTTCGGGACTACTTCACCTACATCGCCAAGGCGTTCGACTACGCCGACCTCCTCGTGCTCGACGCGGAGGGCCGCGTGCTCTTCTCGCTGGCCGACTGCGTGCCGTGCGGCACGTCCGTCACCGCCGGAGCGATGGCGTCTTCCGAGCTCGCCGCGGGCTTCGACCGCGCCCGGACGCTGCTCCAGTCCGACCTGACGGGATTCCAGCCCTACGGCCCCACCGGCACGCCCCTGGCCTTCGTCACCTGCCCGGTGATCGACGCGGGTCGGGTCACGGGCGTGCTCGCCCTGGGCGTGGGCACGCAGCGGGTCTGGAAGATCCTCGCCGACCTCAGCGGGCTGGGCGACACCGGGGAGATTCTCGCGGGCGAGCTCGCGGGGGGGGACGTGCTGATCACCACACCACTGCGACACGCCGCCAACGCGGCCTTCCGGATGCGCATTCCCCTGACGTCCGACCACGCCTCCGCCGTCCAGGCGGCCGCCGCCGGCGAGCGGGGCTACGGGACGATGACCGACTACCGGGGCGTCGATGCGGCCGCGGCCTGGTGCTACGTGCCGAGCTTCCGCTGGGGCCTCGTCGTCAAGCAGGACGCCGACGAGGCCTTCGGCCTGGTGCGATTCCAGCGCCTGGCGGTGATCGGCCTGTCGCTCGCCACCATCCTCGGCGTGACGGCTGCCGCGCTCGTCGTCGCCCGCACGATCTCCACCCCGATCCGAACGGCGGTGGCCGTCGCCAATCAGGTCGCCGGCGGCGACCTCCGGGCCACCGTCGGCACCACCACCGACGACGAGACCGGCGCCCTCCTCGGGGCGATCCAGACGATGACCAACGACCTCCGCGGCCTGATCGGGCGGATCCAGCACTCGTCCGTCGCCCTCATCTCCACGGCCACCGCCATCCAGGCGACCGCAAGCGAGCAGCAGCAGGTGATCGCCGACTACGGCGCCTCCACGAGCGAGGCGGTGGCCGCGGTCAAGGAAATCTCGGTCACCAGCCAGGAACTGCTCCGCACCATGACCGAGGTCAACGACATGGCCTCTCACACCGGGAAGATGGCGGCCGACGGCCGCGTCAACCTCGTCGGCATGGACGGCACCATGCGGCAGCTGGCCGAGAGCACGTCGTCGTTCGGCTCCAAGCTCGCCGTCATCAGCGAGCGGGCGGCCAATATCAACCTCGCCGTCACCACGATCACGAAGGTCGCCGACCAGACGAACCTCCTGTCGATCAATGCCGCCATCGAGGCGGAGAAGGCGGGTGAATACGGGCTCGGCTTCCTGGTCGTCGCCCGCGAGATCCGCCGGCTGGCAGACCAGACCGCCGTGGCCTCGCTCGACATCGAGCGGATGGTCAAGGAGATGCAGTACAGCGTGTCGGCGGGCGTGATGGAGATGGACAAGTTCGCCGAGCAGGTGCGGTCGGGCGTCCGTGAGATCGGCGACGTGTCGGCGAAGCTCGCCGACATCATCACCGCCGTCCAGGGCATCTCTGGGCGATTCGGCCAGGTGACGGAGGGCATGCGGGCCCAGTCGCAGGGAGCCGAGCAGATTCGCGAGGCGATGATCCGGCTCGCCGAAGGAGCCTCCCGCACAGCCTCCTCTCTCAACGACTTCAACGGCGCCACGGTGCACCTCCGCGAGGCGGTCGGCGACCTGAAGGAGGAAGTCTCCCGGTTCACCATCTGACCGGGCTCTCGGCCGCGCCGCGGCGGGCCGACATGTGGGCTTTCCGCCATGCAACTCCTCACCTTCTCCGTCGCCGGCCAGGCCTACGCGATCCCGTCGCGGAAGGTCATCGAGGTGCTGCCCCTGGTCGCGGCGAGGCCGATCCCGCACACGCCGGATTACGTGAGCGGCGTGTTCACGTACCGCGGCCAGCTCGTGCCCCTCGTCGATCTCGGCCGCCGCTTCGGGACCGGTCCGCTGGCCGCCCGGCTGAGCACGCGGGTGATCGTGGTCGACGTCGAGGCCGGGTCGGCGGCGGCGCGCCGCATCGGCATGACGGCC
>CAXNJC010000188.1:0-4249 GCA_964202525.1 Pirellulales bacterium | reverse complement strand
CGCTACCGGCTCGCCGTGCCGCCGGAGCTGGCCGATCCGCTCCTGGCATCCGGCCCCAAGCTGATCCTCGCAAAGGAGCGGGCGGGCTGCCTCTCGCTCTGGCCCGC
Organism: Pirellulales bacterium; assembly: GCA_964202525.1. Lineage (GTDB taxonomy): Bacteria > Planctomycetota > Planctomycetia > Pirellulales > UBA1268 > QWPN01. The sequence goes on along the minus strand of CAXNJC010000188.1, from coordinate 4,142 downwards.
CGCCCTCTGGAGCCCCAGGCTCGAGGCCGCGATGGACGTGGTCCGCAGCAAGCTCCAGGCGGGCCTGCTCACGCAGCGGGTCGCCCAGGTGCAGGAGCTCGGCCGCCTGCTCTCCACCCGCCAGCAGCCCGTGTCGCTGGCCAACCGCTCGCGGCTGGTGGTGCCCGAGGGCTTTCGCGAGTTCCTCGGCGTGGAACCGGGCGGCAGCCTGATGGTGGTGGGCGCCGCGGTGTGCGTGGAACTCTGGCAGCCGGCCGCCTGGTCGGCCTACGTGACCAGCGAGATGCCGGGCTTCCGGCAGCGGATCGACGACCTGACCGCCTGACGAATCCCCCGACGACTTTCGGCCATGCCCGGATGGAGGAGTAGGTTTTTCCCTGTCGGTTCCATCCGCTCAGGAAACTCAACCACGGAACGGGGCCCCACAGCACGGATGCTGCCGCGGGACCTCCTCCGGGCATGGCCCTTGTCGACGATCACGGCCACCGCTCACGCCAACGGATTGCCGCGGTCGGTGAGCGGCAGGTCGATTCGGCGGCCTGTCAGCGCCGACGCATAGACGGCGGCGGTCATCTCCACCGCCGTGGCCCCGGCATACATGCCCGTCTCCGGCTCGCGATCCTCGGCGATGGCGTCGAGCAGGTCGACCGCGGCCCGGCGGCCCCAGCTGGCCCGCTCGGCGGCCCGGTCGACGTCGGCCTCGGGCAGCGGCGAGCCGAGCCCCTCGGGCCCGATCGGCTGCCAGGGGTAGTCTTTGTCCATCCGCCACAGCGGTGCCGCCCGGAAATAGGCGTGGGGCACGAAGTCGGGCCGGATGTGGATCGCCCCGGCCGTGCCCACGATCGTGAGGCCGAAGTTCGGCTGCTTCAGCCCGGCATCGCGGACGCTCGCGAAGAAGCCGAGCGGCCCGTCGGCCATGCCGAACGTCGCCGCGATCGAATCGCCCGCGATCCGCCCGAGGCCCTCGGGCGCCTCGACCGCGTCGGCCTTCGTGATCGGACGGCCGCCGAGCGTGACCGCAGCCTCGCACCACTGCGGGGCGCCGCCGAGATCGGCCAGCATGTCGAGCACGTGGCTGCCGAGCACCCAGAGGTCCTCGCCACCGCCACGCTTGTCTTCCTTGCCGCGGCCACGAAGCTCGAGCACCTTCCCGATCCGCCCCTCCTCGATCAGGTCCCGCGCCGCGGCGTAGGCCGGCGAGTGGCGGTTCACAAACGCGAGGGCCAGCTTCGTGTTCGCCTTCGTGCAGGCGGCGATCACGGCATCGGCCTCGGCGGGCGTGCGCACGAAGGGCTTCTCCATGAAGATGCCCTTCGCGCCGGCCTCGGCCGCGGCGATCGCCATCTCGGCATGGCAGTCGAGGTGCCGCATGCAGATCACTACGATCTCGGGCCGCGCTTCTGCGAGCATCGCCCGCCAGTCGCGGTAGGCCGTGCGGGGCTGCGCGGCGTCGAGCTTCAAACGGGCGACGGCCTTGGCGAGCCCGGCCTCGTTTTCGTCGGCCACGGCCACGAGTTCCACCGCCTCGATGTCGCGCCACAGCTCGTCGATCGCGTGCCCCCAGTCGCCGCGACCCGTCCGCCCGATCACTGCCACCCGGAGAGGTTCCATGGATGTACCCTGTTGGGAATCGACCGTCGGTGCGACACTGCACGCGAGCCAATCGTACGCCATGACACACCACCACACGCACTCCCCCGGCACCTCCTGCGGCCACGGCCATGGGCACGGCCTCGCCCCGCAGCACTTCGACCGGGCGATGGCGGCGGGCGTGGCCCTCAACACGCTGTTCGTGGCGTGCGAGGCAGTGGCCGGCGCGGTGTCGGGCTCGCTCGCCTTGCTCGCCGATGCCGGCCACAATGCCGGCGACGTGCTCGGCCTGCTGCTGGCATGGGGCGCCGCCTGGCTCGCCCGTCGGCCGCCATCGCGGCGCTACACGTGGGGGCTGCGGCGTTCGACGATCTACGCGGCGCTCGCCAACGCCGTGCTGCTCCTCGTGGCCTGCGGCGGGATCGCCTGGGAGGCAGTGCACCGGCTGCGGTCGCCCGAACCGGTCGCGGGGCCGGTGGTGATCGCCGTCGCGGCGGTGGGCGTGGTGATCAACACGCTCACTGCGCTCCTCTTCCTGCGCGGCCACGGCGATGCCAACGTCCGCGGTGCGTTCCTGCACATGGCGGCCGACGCGGCCGTGTCGCTCGGGGTGGTGCTCGCCGGCGTGGCGATCGCGCTCACCGGCGCGGCCTGGATCGATCCGCTCGTGAGCCTGGCGGTGGCGGCGATGATCGTGGCGGGCACGTGGGGCCTGTTTCGCGAGAGCCTCGACCTCGCCCTCGACGCGGTGCCCCGCGGCGTGGAACCCGAGGCGATCGAGGCCGCGCTCGCCGGCCTGCCGGGCGTGGCGGAGGTGCACGACCTGCACGTCTGGGGCGCGAGCACCTCGGAGATCTCGCTCACCGTCCATCTGGTCGTGTCGGACGGCGTCGATCGCGACGCCGTGCTCGCCGAGGCCGAGACGCTCCTCCGGGACCGCTTCCGCGTGGCCCACTCGACGATCCAGATCGAGAGCGTGGCCGTGGGGCCCTCGTGCGTGCAGCGGCCCGCCGAGGCGCTCTGAACTCCGGTGCAGCCGTACCCCGTAGGCGGTTACGCGTTCTGCAGGGGCGGACGGGCCACGGCTACCGCTCGACCGGCACGATCATCACGCTGGCGTGGCCATGCGAGAGCACGGCTTCGGAGGTGCTGCCGAGCATCCAACGCGTGAGGGCGTCGGTGGGCGTGCGACCGAGCACCACGAGGTCGATGCCGTCGGCCTTGATCCGCGCGGTGATCTGGTCGCCCGGGTTGCCCTGGGCCACGATCGGCTTCGCCGCACGGAAGCCCGGCGGCAGCGACGATCCGAACGACGCCAGCGCCGCCTCGAGCGAGATCACCTCGGCGTCGTGCTCCTGCTCCCAGGCCCGGGCCACCGCGGCGGTGTCCGGATCGCGGACGCGATTCTCGAGCCACGCGGGCAGCGGCCCGGCGAGCAACGACTCGGCCACTCCGATCACCGCGCCGGAGGTGCCTGCCGGCCAGTGCATGTGGCCGATCGCCTTGGCCACGGCTGCCGCGCTCGCGGCATGATGGCAGGCGAGCACACGGAGCGGCCGGTCGGCGGGCGGGGCCGCCCGCGCGACGAGCACGGGCAGATGTGCGCCGTGGACCACGGCCCGCGACACGCTGCCGAGCAGCAGGCTCTGCAGGCCGCCGTGCCCCCGCGCCCCCACCACGACGATGTCGGCCTGCCAGTCGGCGGCCGACTTCAGGATCCCGACCGCCGCGGGAGCGTCGGTCTGGAGAAACTCGGCCCTTCCGCCGATCGCCGCCGGGAGGGCGTCGCGGGCGTCGTCGAACACCGCGGCCGCCGCGCCGCCGATGATCGATCGGGAGGCGGCCGGAACCCGCTTCTCGAGGTCGCGCGGCGAGTAGTAGAGCGCCACGAGATCAGCGGCCGGGTCGAGAAACGTGCCGGCCAGGCGCACGGCATCGAGTGACGGCCCGGAGCCGTCGACGGCGATCAGCATTCTCATGGCAGGGGCTCCGCGGAGGGGGTGGGAGGAGAATACCAGTTCAGGCGATCGGAACCTTCGCCGGCTCGCCCGGCACCTCGCGCACGAGCCTGGGCACCGCGTAGCCCGGGAGCGAGTCCCGGAGCCGCCGGTGCAGGTCGACCGCCCGCGACTCCGGCACGTCGAAGTGGGCGGCGCCCCGGACGCGGTCGAGCAGGTGCAGGTAGTACGGGGCCACCCCGAGTTCGATCAGCCGCTCCGAGAGCGCCGCGAGGGTGACGGCGGAGTCGTTCACACCCGCCAGCAGGACCGCTTGGTTGAGGATCATCGCGGGCGTGGAGGCGAGCCGCCGGACAGCCGCGGCCACCGCGTCGTCGAGCTCCGCCGGATGGTTCGCGTGGATCACCACCACGCGGGTGAGCCGGGAGTCGGCGAGCAGCCCGGCGAGCGCCGGCGTCACCCGCGATGGCAGCACGACCGGTAGCCGCGTGTGGATGCGGAGCCGACGCACGTGCGGGATCCGCTCGAGCCGGCCGAGGAGGTCGGCAAGGAGGGCGTCGTCGAGCAAGAGCGGATCGCCTCCGGAGAGGATCA
>CAXNJC010000187.1:0-4262 GCA_964202525.1 Pirellulales bacterium | reverse complement strand
GAGGAGCCGGGCTTGGGACCCATCTCCACACGGCACCCCGCCTTGCCCAGACTGCGGCCGCGGCCTGGCGAACCGTGCCGGCGAGGTGCGGCGGGATCGATTTTTCCGATCCTGCCTGACGATTCATCCGTGCGGGTGGCAGGGGGGCGACGCGCGCTCCCGATCTCCGCGGGCGGACGGCATCGACATGGCGAGCACGAGCGGCACCGCCGGCAGGCGCGTGGGACCGGTAATGGCCGTCGCCCTCGTCGCAGGTCTGGCGTTCGCGATGAGTCTCGTCGGCCCGACGCTCCTGGCCCCGCCGCCATGCTCGTCGTTCGTCATCGATCAGGCCCCGGTGGAGGCCGAGCGGCCTCCCGTGGCGGTGGCCGACGAGCTACCCGAAGCCGTGGTCCTGCTGGCCGCGAGACCACCGCGGCCCGAGCGGCTCGCGCTCGATGCCGCCTCAGCGCCGATCGCCGCCGCCATCCTGCCGCAGGCGCTACCCACGGCGGCACGCATCGATCCCGCGGCCTCCGACGGCAATGCCACGGCTGCGCCGCGCTCGGCCGAACCGGCGACCGAGCCCCTCCTGCCCACACCCATCGAGCCCGCCACGCCGGAACTCGCCCCCGGCGAGGTCCGGCCTGCACCGCCCCCCGAGGAGTCGATGCGGGAACTGGTGCGGCACCTGCCGACCGCACGGCCCGCGATCCCGCGCGACGTGACTCCCCCGGCGGACGAGCCGGCCGTCGCGGCATCGACCCACGCCGCCCCTGCTCCACCGACCCCGGCCACCGCAGCCCCGCTTCCCGGCACCGGCTGGACCGACCCCGACGGCATCAACTGGTCTGACGCGCCGACGCCGCGCCGCGAGCAGAGCCCGCCGCGGGCAGGCCGCCTGTTCGGCAGGATCGGCGATCGGCTCGGCGACGCGCCGGACAAGAACGCCGACCCGGCGCCGGCGGGCCCTCTCGGCGGCCGCCTACTCGACCGCGTGCGCGACCGATTCGGCCCACGGGACGACACCGACGCGACGGCGGCGGCTCCTGACCAGGAACCAGGACCGGATGCGACCGGGTGGCCCACGCCCACGGCACTGCTCGCCCAGCTCGCGCGGCTCTCCGCGGCCGGCGGAACGCCCCCAGCCGACTGGGCCACAGCCGCCCGCGCCGCGCTCGATGCGGTCATCGCCACCGCCGGCCCAGCGGCTCCGGAAGCGGAGGCTACCCTGCTCACCCTCGGCGACGTCGTGGACGAGGGCATGGCCGTGGCTGACGCGGTGCCCGAGCCGTCCACCGCCTCCCAGGTTCGCCGCGCGGCCCTGGCGGTGGCACGGCGCGTGGCGGTGTGGCGGGCCGCCGCGGCGACCTGCGCGGCCGATCCGAATGCCGCTGCGGGCGATCCGGTCGCGGCCGCCGCCAGCTGCCAGCTGATGCAGCTGGTCGAGCGGTTCGAGGCGTCGCGCACCGCCGCCGACGCCGCCGCCGTTCGCGAGTCCTTGCAGGCCCACGCGACCGCCGGCCGTGGGCTCGAGCGGGCCATCGGCGACCACTACCTGTCGCCCAACGTGCGGATCGCCATCCACGAGGAGTTCCTGGAGCGGCTGCTGCCTGAGTCGACGGTGACGAGCGGCCCGCTGCAGGACTACGTCCTCGGCCGCAAGGTGCGGGGCACGAAGACGGTCGAGCAGTCGATCGGCGTCCGCTTCATGCCCCACCCTACTGAGGTCCGCTTCGAACTCCTCGTGACCGGCGAAGTGACGTCGCGGACGGTTACCGAGGCCGGCTCCGTGGCGATCCACTCCCGCGGCGTCTCCTCGTTCACGGTGCACAAGCCGATCCAGGTGTCGCCGCGTGGCCTCGCGTTCGGAGCGGCCCGCGGTTCGGCCTCGAACCAGTCGCAGCTCGCCGGCATCGAGACGGGCTTCGACGCGGTTCCGCTGATGGGGCCGCTCGTGCGCGGCATCGTCCGCAATCAGCACGACGGCAGCCTCGACGAGGCCAGCCGTGAAGTGAATGCCAAGATCGTCACCCGCGCCTGCCGGGAGGTCGACCAGCAGACCGAGCCGCGGCTCGCCGAGGCGGCCGCCGGCGTTCGCGACCGGTTCTGGTCGCCGATGGAGAGGCTCGGGCTCGCCCCGACGGCTGTGGCGCTCGAGACGGCCGCGGGCGTCGCCACCGCCCGCTTGCGGCTCGCCGCCCCCGCGCAGCTCGCCGCCCACACCCCACGGCCGCGGGCACCGGAGGATGCGCTATTCAGCATCCAGGTTCACGAGTCGAGCGTGAACAACGCCTGCGAGCGGTTCGGCCTGGCCGGTGAGAAGATGTCGCTCGAGGAGCTCACACGGTTTGTCTGCACCCAACTGGGCATCCCACCGCAGATTCCCGACGACCTGCCCGAGGGGGTCGAGGTCACCTTCGCCCGTGCGGAGCCGCTGCGCGTCGAGTGCCGCGACGGGCTGGTGCACGTGCGGGTCGCCCTCGACGCGCTCGAGGCCGGGCGGCGCAACAACTGGTACGACGTCGTCGGTCAGGTCGCCTACCGCCCCTCGATCGATGGCGTCCAGGTGGTGCTCGAGCGGGAAGGCCCCGTGCAGCTCAGCGGTCCGGGCCACAAGGGCCGGATGGAGTTCGGACTGCGGACCATCTTCGGCAAGATGTTTCCCAAGGAGCGGCCCGTGCCGCTCGTTCCGGCAAAGGTCGTGACGAACCCCCGCATGCGAGGCGTGCAGGCCGTGCAGGCGATCGTCGCCGACGGCTGGCTGGCGGTGGCGCTCGCCCCGGTGACACAGGCCGGCAACGGCCGCACCTCCCCCACCGCGGCCCGAATCGACGCCGGCGGCCAGCGGACCTTCCGCCGCTGACCCGGCGGTCGCATAAACGTGCGACCTCGTCCGGGCAACCGCCCGACGATGCGAGAGCCGCGCCGCACGGTGCGGTACAATCCCGGGTGGAGCGAGAGCGTTCGGGGCGTTGGGAGACGAGGCGGCCACCATGCGGTTACCAGGGTGCGGTGCCCGGTCTGCCGCGGTGCTGCGTGCGGTGACCGCGGGGCTCATCGTCGCGGCGGCGGGCACGGCGTCGGCGGCGTTCTCGCTCGATCGCAGCGGTCGGTTCGCGATCCAGTGGTGGAGCGTCGATGACGGGCTCCCCGAGGCGCCGGTGAACGGCGTGGCCTTCGCGGCCGACGGACTCCTCTACTGCACCTCGCCGACCCGGATCGCCCGCTTCGACGGCATCTCGTTCGACCCGCTGCCGGCGAGCCTCACCAATCCGGTTCGCGAAGCGATCGGTGGCTTCTCGAACATCGGATTCGACCGTCAGGGCAGACTGTGGGTGCAGGGGGAGCGGGCCGCGGCCGTGCTCGACGAGCCCGCGGGCGACTCGGGCCGGCGACGCTGGCAGGTGCACGTGCATCCGGATGCCCGGTTCAACAGCCTCACCTTCACCGCCGACGGCCAGCCCGTGCTCGTCGGCCCGAATGCCGTGCTCGCCTTCGACGGCACCCGCTTTCGGCACGTCGCCACGCGCCCCTCAGCCGATGGGCGGCTGGCCTGGCGCTACGGCGATATCGACCCGACGACCGGCGACCTCTGGCTCTGGGGCGACACGCGGGACCCCGGCCGACTGCTCCGGGCGGCCCTGCCGCGGCGGACGCCGGCCGGGCTCACGCTCGTGCCCGATGCGCCGGCCGGGGGCGACGTGATCTCGCTGAGCTTCGGCCCCGAGGGTCCGCTGGCTCTGCTGCCCGACTGCGGCGCCGTCCGCGACGTGGCCGGGTGGCGACGGCTTCCGCCCAACCTGCCCGACGCCGACTACCGGCGAAGCGGCAAGATCGCGCGCACCGTCGACGGCACCACGTGGGTCTCGAGCCACAACGGCATCATCGCCTGCCGCGACGGTACCGCCGAGCGGGTGACCAACGGACTGCCCGGCTTCTCCCTGCGGACCGGCGCGATCGTGGGGGACCGCCAGGGCGGCATGTGGGCGGCCTGCTTCGGCGGCCTGCTGGCCGTGCGGCGGACGCCCTTGCACGTGCGGCCGGTCACCGACTGCCGCGCCGTGTTCGAGAGGGCCGATGGGAAACTCTATGCCGGCAGTCCCGGGATCGTGTCGCTGATCGACCCCGAGTCGCCGCGCGATCCCCAGGTGGTCGCCACGCTTCCCGGCGCCTCCGTGCCAACCGCTCTCGTCGAAGACGCCCGGGGGCGGCTCTGGGTGGGCACGCAGGACAACTTCATCCTCCGGATCCAGGCCGGCCGCGTGGAGCAGGTTACCAAG
>CAXNJC010000186.1:0-4275 GCA_964202525.1 Pirellulales bacterium | reverse complement strand
CGCTCCGGCTCCACCAGTGCGGTCTGCCCAAGAAGATCGCGCTGGAGCTCTACCAGCCGTTCATCATCCGGCGGCTCAAGGAACTCGGCCACGCCGACACGATCAAGAGCGCGAAGAAGATGCTCGAGCGGAAGGACGCCGAGGTGTGGGACATCCTCGAAGAGGTCATCCGCAACCACCCCGTGCTCCTCAACCGTGCGCCCACCCTGCACCGCATGGGCATCCAGGCGTTTGAGCCCGTGCTCGTCGAGGGCAACGCCATCAAGCTGCACCCGCTCGTCTGCAAGGGCTTCAACGCCGACTTCGACGGCGACCAGATGGCCGTGCACCTGCCGCTGTCGATCGAGGCCCAGGTCGAGGCCCACACGCTGATGCTTTCGACCAACAACATCTTCAGCCCGGCCAACGGCGCGCCGATCATCTCGCCGTCGCAGGACGTGGTGATGGGCTGCTACTACCTCACCATGGCCATTGCCGGCCGCAAGGGCGAAGGCATGGTGTTCAAGGATTTCGCCGAGGTGGAGATCGCCCATTCGCTGGGCAAGGTTCACACCCACGCGAAGATCAAGGTGAAGCTGCCCGGCCATCGCCGGCTCAAGACCGACGTCGAGGCGCTCGGCAAGCCCGGGGCGGTCATCGAGACCACCGCCGGCCGCGTGCTCTTCAACTCCGCACTGCCCGAAGGGATGCTCTTCTACAACATCCCGATGCGGTCGAGCGAACTGGCGCGGGTGATCTCGGACTGCTATCAGACGCTCGGTCGGCGTCGCACGATCGATCTCCTCGACGACATGAACCGGGTAGGCTTCAGCTGGAGCACCAAGAGCGGGCTGTCGTTCGCGACGGACGACCTGATCACGCCCGGGAGCAAGACGCGGATCATCGGCGACGCCGAGAAGGGCGTGCTCAAGATCCTCAAGCAGTACCAAAAGGGCATGATCACCGACGGCGAGCGGTACAACCAGGTGCTCGACGTGTGGACGCACGCCCGCGAGCAGATCACCAAGGAGATGATGGCTGAGCTGGAGCAGGATACCGACGCCAAGGACAACCGCCGCGCCGGCTACGTGAATCCGATTCATCTCATGGCCCACTCCGGCGCCCGTGGCGGCGTCGAGCAGATTCGCCAGCTCGCCGGCATGCGTGGCTTGATGGCGAAGCCGTCGGGCAAGATCATCGAGACGCCGATCAAGGCCAACTTCCGCGAAGGCCTGACCGTGCTGGAGTACTTCAGCTCCACCCACGGTGCCCGCAAGGGTCTGGCCGACACGGCGCTCAAGACGGCCGACTCCGGCTATCTGACCCGCAAGCTCGCCGACGTCGCGCAGAACGTTGTCGTGACGATGCACGACTGCGGCACCACGCAGGGCATCAACAAGGGCGTGATCTATAGGGGCGAAAAGGTCGAGGTGGGCTTGGCCGACAGCATCCGGGGCCGCGTCAGCCGGGGCGACATCCGCAACCCCGTCACCGACGAGGTGGTCGTTCACGAGGACGAGCTGATCACGCCGAAGGTGGCGCGTCGGGTCGAGGAGCTGGGCCTGGAGAAGATCCAGGTGCGCAGCCCGCTCACCTGCGAGGCGCCGCTGGGTGTCTGCCGGCTGTGCTACGGCATGGATCTTTCGACCGGCTCGCTCGTCGAGGAGGGCATGGCGGTGGGCATCATCGCCGCCCAGAGCATCGGCGAGCCGGGCACGCAGCTGACGATGCGAACGTTCCACATCGGCGGCGTCGGTCAGCGGGCCATCGAGGAGAGCGAATACAAGGCGAAGCGTGGCGGCACCGCCCGGTTCACCCGTCTGCGCACGGTGCAGAACGAGCAGGGCGAGGCGGTGGTGCTCGCCCGCAACGGTGAGATCGCGATCATCGACGCCAAGGGTCGCGAACTCGACAAGTTCGAGATCCCCGCCGGTGCGATCCTGAAGGTCAAGGAGGATGACGAGGTCAAGCCGGGCACCGTGCTCGTGCAGTGGGACCCGCACTCCATTCCGATCCTGTCGGAAGTGGCGGGCAAGGTCCGCTACGAAGACGTCGTCGAGGGCGAGACGCTCCGCGTCGAGAAGGATCCCAGCGGCCACCTTCGCCGCATGGTGATGGAGCACAAGGGCGTCTACCACCCGCAGGTCGTGCTTGAAGACGAGACGGGCAAGATCCTCGACTTCTACTACCTGCCGGAAAAGGCATACATCGAGGTCTCGCCGGGTGAGATGGTGGCGGCGGGCCACATTCTCGCGAAGACGCCGCGCGAGGCGTCGGGCACCCAGGACATCACCGGTGGTCTGCCGCGAGTGACGGAGATCTTCGAGGCTCGGAAGCCGAAGGATCCCGCCATCATGGCCGAAATCGACGGCAAGGTGGAACTCCTCGGCGAGAAGCGCCGTGGCAAGCGGACGATCGTGGTCAAGAACGAGAGTGGCATCGAGCGCGAGCACCTCGTGACGCACGGCAAGCATCTCCGCGTTCACGCCGGTGACATCGTCAAGGCGGGCGAGGCGCTGGTGGACGGGCCGCTCGTGCCGCACGATATCCTGCGGATTTCCGGCGAGGAGGCGGTGCAGCAGTATCTCACCCGCGAAATCCAGAACGTGTATCGCAGCCAGCGGGTGGACATCGACGACAAGCACATCGAGATCATCGTGTCGCAGATGCTGCGGAAGGTGAAGATCGAGACGGTCGGCGACACGAACCTGCTCCCGGGCAGCGTGCTCGACCGGTTCGAGTTCCGCGCCGCCAATGACCGGCTGGCCGAGTGCGTCCGTATCACCGACAAGGGCGACAGTGAGTTCGCCGTCGGCAGCATCGTCCCGAAGGACGTGCTGGCCCAGGGCAACGCCCAGATCGAGACGCTGGGCGGTGCTCCTGCGAAGGGGGCGAAGCCGAAGCCGGCGACCGCGAGTACGCAGCTGCTCGGGATCACCAAGGCGAGCGTGCAGAGTTCGAGCTTCATCTCGGCCGCCAGCTTCCAGGAGACCACCAAGGTACTCACCGAGGCCGCTTTGGCGGGCAAGACCGACAACCTCGTGGGCCTGAAGGAGAATGTCATCCTCGGTCACCTGATTCCAGCTGGAACGGGCTTCGGCACGTTCCAGACGGCCGAGGTGCGGGTGCGGCCCGAGGCGCTCGAATCGCTGCGGATGGACCGGGAAAACGTCCTCGCCCGGCAGTTCCCGCTGCTGGAGGCGGCTGCTCCTGCAGACGGCCTGGGCGAGGCCCCGGCGGACGTGGGTGGTGCGGACGAGCCGACGGCGAGCGAGTGAGTCGCGGACGGATCAGCCGCCCACGCGGGCGGTCGATCCGGCAGATCCAGCGTGATCATGCCAGCCGGCATGGCCGGAATGTCGGTCACGTCCGTCATGTCCGTCATTCGCGGCCTGTCTGGCACGGTGGACTTTTTGCAGGGCCGTTCGCGTCGAACTACCGTTGGGGAAACGTGGTGTCCCCGTTCCCGGCGGAGTTCGTTCGATGATGCGATTCGCAATCTCCTGCCTCGTGGTCGCCGCCCTGTCGGGTGCGTCGGCCTGGGGGCAGGTTGGGCCCTACAACCCGTATGCCATGGCCGAGGACGCGCCGCCGCCGCTGGCGGCCGACGGCACGATTCAGTGGGGCGTGTTCTACAAGTCGGCCAAACTGCAGCGTGCCTACGAACGGCTCTGGAGTCTCGGCGCCTGTCGCGGCTCGAATCGGGCGATCACCGTGCCCGTTGCCGAGAACAAGCTCGTGATCGATCGGCTTCCCGAGGCCGACTTCCGCGGAGTGGTGCAGGGGGCCACGGGCGATCTTGCTGGAGGGATGGTGGCCTTCGCCCTCGAGTCGACCTCGCCGGATGGCACCGACGCGCTCGTGGCCCAGCTTCATCCGGCCGGTGTGTCGAGGCTCGCCGTGCGCGGCCCTGTGCCGGCCGCCGTGCTCGCCAACGGCACCGTGGTTCGCGTTCGGGCGCGGGTCGACGAGCAGGGCCGAGGCATGGAGCCGATCGAGGCGTTCGAGATCATCGTGCCGCCGGCGGACTTCCGCCCCGATGCCGTCCGGCCCGGCCAGCTCGACACGATCGTCGGCGTGGTGCAGGCCATGCGACGCGACGCGGTCGTGCTCCGCGTCGATGCCGGAGAGATCCGCCGGGTGACCCTCGCGGTGGTCGGCGACGTGGTCGCCACCGTCGACGCGCCGCGGCTCGACCTCGTGTCGGCCGGCGATAGGATCGAAGTCCGGGGACGGCTGTGGACGGGCGACGGGGCCCTGGCCGACGGCACGGTCTTCGCGTCGGACGTGATCGTC
>CAXNJC010000185.1:0-4278 GCA_964202525.1 Pirellulales bacterium | reverse complement strand
CTCGATCGAATACGAGGAGAATCCAAAGGACCCGATCGCCGAGATCCGCCAGTGCATCGAAGCGGCCCGCGCGGCCATGGCCGCCACCTGAGTGAGCGGCTAGCGGAGCGCGGCACACGCCTCGAGGGCCGTCCGCACGAGACCCACGTCGTGCACGCGAACGATCTGGATTCCCTGGTCGGCCAGCCCGCAGGCGGCACCGACGGTGGCGGCGTCGCGGTCGGCCTCAGTGGCGGCCCGGCCGAGCGCCCGCTCCACGAGCTTGGCGAGAAAGCCCTTCCGCGAGTGGCCCACGAGGATCGGCACGCCGAGGTCGAGGAATCGCCCCGCGTGCCGCATCAGGTCGAGATTGTGCTCGTGCGTTTTGCCGAAGCCGATGCCGGGATCGAGGCACAGCCGCTCCCGCGGGATGCCCGCCGCCTCCAGCGCGTCGCGGCGGGCGGCGAGGTAGGCGTGGATCTCGGCCACGGCGTCGTCGTAGCGGGGATCCAGTTGCATGGTCTGCGGGGTGCCCCGCATGTGCATCGCCACCACGCCGGCGCCGCTGGCCCGCGCCACGGCGAGCATTCGCCGGTCGCCCTCGAGGCCGGTGACGTCGTTGATGATCTCGGCGCCGAGGTCGATCGCCCGCTCGGCGACGGCCGCCTTCGAGGTGTCGATCGACACCGGCACGCCCGCGTCGGCCGCGAGCCGCCGCACCACCTCCGCCACCCGCCGCAGTTCTTCCGCCTCCGCGACCGGCTCGGCGAACGGCCGCGTGCTTTCCCCACCCACGTCGAGGATGTCGGCCCCGGCGGCGACGAGCGCGAGCCCGTGCGCGACGGCCGCATCCACGCCGACGTGCCGCCCTCCGTCGGAGAACGAGTCGGGCGTGACGTTGACGATCCCCATCACGAGCGGCCGCCGGAGCGCTCCACCGGGATGCGGCAGCCCGAGGCTCCGCGTCCGCAACCGCCAGCACGTCGGCAAAGAGACTGGCAACATGGCCCGAGTCTAACCAACCCTCAACCGGGGAAGCGGACCCGCCGGGTGGGAGCTCGACGAGCGTTGGAGAGTTCGCTCGCTGGAGCCCGACCTGCCCACCAGCGTTGAGCGAACTATCCCCGCGAGGAGACTCGCACCCGGCGGGTCCGCGGCGCGTGCGCTCACCACGGTTCCTCCATGAGGCCCACGATCTGCTGGGCCATCTTCACGATCGCCTCCTGCTGCGTGCTGACCACCGAACGGCCGTACTCGGGAACGAGCGCCGCCGACTGTCCCACGTCGACCGTGGCGGCCGGCATCGGCACCTCGCCGGAGGCGATCACCGTGCCCCCGCGGTCGGCCCAGGTGACGAGGGCCTGGTAGTTGAGCTCCACGTTCCGCGACTGGTCGGTCGGGCTCTCCACGACCATCCGCTTGGTGTCGGCGACGATCCGGGCTGTGAGCACGCTGTCGGCGCCATCCTCGCTCCCCACGATCTTGAACGGCGTCCGCTTCTCGATCTCCTTGCAGAGCGCCTCGGTGAGCCGTTCGCCGATGTCCACGGCCGGCGTCGTCCGGAAGCTGTCGCTCTGCACCATCGGCACGTAGATCGTGCGGACGTTCGCCGCGTAGAGGGTGTTGTTGCCGAATCGGTAGCTGGCGCACCCCGACGCGGCCAGCAGGGCGATCACGGGCAGCCAGGGCAGCGGACGGACGCGGGCGTTCATCACGGCATGTCTCCGATCAGAACCGCGGTGGTGCGCTGCCGCTCTCGTCCTGGCGGGCGATCTGGGTCTCGGCCTCGGCCATGGCGTCGAGCTCCGCCTCCTTGAGGGAGTCAGGGTTGAGCACCCGCGTCAGCAAGGGGAACGGATCGTCGGACACGTCGGCCTTGTCCTTGATGGCCAGATACTTCTCGCTCGCCTGCTGGGCGAGCTGGGTCTTGGGATAGTCGCGGGCGATCAGGGCGTAGTAGATCCGCGCCGACGAGTAGTGCTTGCCCTTGGCGTAGAACTCGGCCCGCTGCCAGTGGCGGAGTGCCTGCTGCGCGGCGATTTCCGCCCGCGTCTTGATCAGGCGATCCTCCTCCTCGCGGCCGAGCTGGTCCGGAAACTGCACGAGCACCTGGTCAGCGAGCACCTCGGCCTCCTCGAGGATGCCCCCCTCGTAGCCGGGGCCCTGGTAGGCGCGGAGCTTCGACTGGAGGCCGAGCAGATGCGCCTGGAGGAGGAAGTCGCTGTCGGGATACTCGCTGCGGAGGAGCCCGTAGAAGTAGTCGGCATCGAGCCACTGCCGGTCGACGAAGTGGGCGTTGGCCTGGGCCATGATGCTGTCGTCGGCCAGGGGGCCCCGCGGGTCGTTGAGTCGGACGTGGTCGTAGGCCTTCAGCGCCCGGCCGCGAGTATCGAACAGCGGGCGGCTGCGGTCGGTGAGGTTCGGCACGATCACGGGCAGGTGAAGCTTCTGGTCGACCGCGACCCAGTACTGGGCGATCACGAACTGCCGCTGGGCGATGCGGTCGAGGTACTTGGTGTTGGCGTACTTCTTGACGAGCTCGTCGTACTGGTCCTCGGCCTTGGGGTACTGGTCGGTGAAGAAGTAGCTCTCGGCGAGCTGCCACATGGCGTCTTCCTCGATCGCCGAGTCGGGCCAGCGGTCGATCGCCAGTTTGTACTTCTTGATCGCGTCCTTGTAGTTGGCCTCGCGGAACAGGGCGTCGGCCTCGGCGAGCGCCTTGCGGGCGATGGGCTCGTTGGGACCCCGGCCCACCATCTTCTTCCAACGTCGCTTGATGTTGTCGCCCTTGAAGTAGTCCCAGCCGGGGTCGTCCGGCGTGCGGTACTCCGAGGAGATCACCTCCGACTCGGCGTCCTCGCCGAGCTGCTTGTCGATCTCGTCCTCCTTCGCGTCGGCGGTGGCCTTCGCGGCCCAGGGCCACTGCGGCTTCTGGAGCGAGGCACATCCGGCGCAGGCGATCCCGCAGGCCAGCAGGGCGAGCCGTAGCGGGAGACGACGGTGGATGACGAACGGCGGGGTGTTCACGGGCGACTGGCTCTCCGGCCGCCGCGGGCGAGCGAGGCGGGTACGCGCAGCGGCCTGCCGAGCAGGTGCGCGAGGTAGGTGGTCAGCACGCCGCGGACCTCACCGGCGACGTGGGCGGGCAGCGCCGCAGGCTCGGCGGGGCCCCGGGCCAGCGTGCGGAGGGCGGCGAGTGCGGCGGCCGAGAGCGACACCACGCCGCGGCGGCCCCGGCGGCAGCGATCGCAGAGGGTGCCGCCGTCGAGCATGGCGAAGGCGGTCCGGCCTGCCTGCGGCAGGCCGCCGTGGCACTCGGCGCAGTGGGTGAGGATGGGGCCGTGGCCCGTAAGCCGCAGGAGGACGAGCTCCAGCGATGCGAGCAGGCCGGGAACGACGGCGTCGTCGCCATTCCAGCCGGACAGCCGTCTGAGCGTCGCATGCGCCACGTCGAAGAGCTCCGGCTGGGGGTCGGCGTCGGCCGTCAGGGCATCGAGCAGTTCGGCGACGTGCAGGCCGCCAAGCACCGCGGCCAGGCTCGAGCCCACACGAAAGCGGCTCTCGAGGCTCGCCTCGGTGAGCAGATCGAGTCCGCCCGACGATTTCCGAAGGACGAGTACCTGACTGATCGAAAGCAGGTCAAGCCCGCCATCGAAGCCGCTTTTCGGCCGCCACGCCCCCTTGGCCAGGGCCCGCAGCTTGCCGAACTCCCGGCAATAGAGCCCCACCACCGAGCTTGTCTCGCCGAAGGGCGTGGCCCGGATGACGATCGCCCGCGTCTTTTCAGCGGCCATCGGCATGGTCCGCGGCGATCCGCTCGACCCGCACGAGGTCGATCCGGCGGCGGGTTGCGGCGAGCACCTCGATGGCAACGCCGTGCGACTCGATCCGCTCGCCCACCTCGGGAATCCGACCGCACTGGTGGAACACGAATCCGCCGATCGTCTCGAAATCCTCCTCCTCGGGGAGATCGAGGCCCAGCCGGTCGTTGACCGCGGCGATGCGGACGTGGGCGAGCGCTTCGCACGTGGTGGCGGAGGTCATGCGGATGCCGTCAGTGAACGCCTCGTCGTGCTCGTCGGCGATCTCGCCCACGATCTCCTCCAGCGCGTCCTCCATGGTCACCACGCCGGCCACACCTCCGAACTCGTCGGTTACGATCGCCATGTGGGTGTTGCCCCGCTGGAATTCGCGGAGCATCTTCTGCACGCTCGTCGACTCGGGCACGAACCACGGCGGCCGGAGGAGCGACCGCAGATCGGGCGGGGCACGGCCTTCCGCCGCGATGGCCAAGCCGTC
>CAXNJC010000184.1:0-4282 GCA_964202525.1 Pirellulales bacterium | reverse complement strand
GGTCGAGCAGCTGCCGATCTCGAAGGGCCTCGCGGGCGTGTCGATGCGGCTCGAACCGGGCGTGATTCGGGAGTTGCACTGACACGCGACGGCCGCCGAATGGGCCTTCGTCGTCAGTGGACGCGTGCGGACGACGGTCGTCGATCCGCGGGGCCGCACGGGTATCGACGACTTCGGCCCCGGCGACATCTGGTATTTCCCGCGCGGCCACGGGCACATGCTGCAGTGCCTCGGCGACGAGCCGTGCCAGTTCATTCTCGTGTTCGACAACGGCTACTTCTCGGAGTTCGGCACGTTCAGCCTCTCCGACTGGCTGGGCCACGTTCCCCGGCCGCTGCTCGCCAAGAATCTCGGCGTGCCGGAGACGACCTTCGAGGGCTTTCCGAAGCGGGAGGTCTATTTCGCGAAGGGTGCCCTGCCCCCGGAACCGGCGGCCGCGCCGCGCGGGGGCGTGCGGCCGCCGCCGCTGCCGCATCGGCATGCACTGCTGGCACAAGAGCCCCTCGAGACCTTCCCGGGAGGCCGCGAGTGGCGGGTGGAGGCGAAAGACTTTCCGATCTCCGCGACGATGACCGGCGTGGTCCTGGAACTCCAGCCGGGAGCGCTCCGCGAGCTCCACTGGCATCCCAACGCCGACGAGTGGCAGTACGTGTTGGCGGGGCGGATCCGGGCCACCCTCTTCGGGTCCCGCGGCCGCTACCGCGAGGCCACGCTCGATCGCGGCGACGTGGGCTACATCCCGCAGGGCTACGGGCACTCGCTGGAAAACGTCGGCCAGGATCCGGCGCGGATCCTGATCGTGTTCAACGCCGGCACCTACGAGACGGTCGATCTCTCGCAGTTCCTCGCCGGCCAGCCCGCCGACGTGCTGGCCGTGAACTTCGGCAAGCCGGCCGCGACGTTCGACGCCTTCCCCAAGCGCGACGTGTTCATCACCGGCGGCTGACCGGAGACGAGCCGACCGACGTTGAGTGGCTCAGCCGGCCGCCTCGGTCGCATAGCGGCGGCAGTGCTCGAGGTAGGCCTTCTCGTGGGTGGCGAGCAGGTCGACGACGCTCGCCCAGAGCCACGACGGGGCGTCGAGGGTTCTCGAGCGATGGCCGCTGAGCTCCTCCTGCCACGCCTTGCGAGTGGCCTCATCCATCTGCCGCGCATGGGCCTTGCCAACGACCATCGCCAGGTAGCGCGAGAGCCGCATCGCCTCCTCGCAGGTGAGGTCGGCCACGTCGAACTTCAGGTCCTGCGGCAGCAGTTCGCGGACGAACACCGAGCGGTCGAGCACCTTCGCCGCGAGCATGCGGTCGCCGAGCGCCGGGGAGAGGTGCCACGCGCCGCCCACCACCCGCTCGGCGTGGTCGGCCGGCATCTCGGCCTCGGCCGCCCGCGGGGCGAGCGCGGAAGCCGCCTCCTTGATGTCGATCAGGCAGAGTTCGCCCTTCTTACCCCCCAGCGACACCAGCACCGCCGCGCGGAGCAGGCCGAGCGAGCTGCAGCCCTTCACCCAGTAGGCGGCGTCGACGACCTCGATCGCGGCGTCGTCGCACCGCGACTTGAGTGCCGTCACCAGCCGCCGGCCGGCATCGGTGGCGAAGATCGCCTCGATCCCGGCCCGCTCGTCGTCGGCGAGCGGCCAGAATGTGCGGCCGAGCGGAATGCTGGGGGTCGTGTCTTCGATCCGCTCGCGGGCGAGATCCTTCCACTTCCGCTTGAGCGCGGCCTTCATCGCCGCCTGCACCACCGTCGGCAACTCCTCGTCGGCCTCCGCGCCGGCGCCGAAGCTCTGCTCGTAGCCCTCGACGAGCTGCTCCATCATCCGGGCGGTGGTCACGCCGGGGAGATCGGAGCCGCGGGCGGCACTGGCCATCGACAGCCCGAGCCGGATCAGGTCGTGCGCGGGATTGCCGATCACCGTCTGGTCGAGATCACGGATCTGGATCGCGATCGTGCCCTTGGAGCTGGCGATCGGGCCGATGTTGCCCGCATGGCAGTCGCCGCAGATCCAGATCGCCGGCCCGGCGGGCACGGCCTGGCCCGTGCTCCCCTCGAGCCACTCGTAGAAGTTCTTCGTGTTGCCCCGCACGTAGGCATGCGCGGAGCGGGCCATCTTCAGCTGCCGCCGGGCCTTGAGCGCCGCAGGGCGGTCGGCGGGCGCGGGAAACGTCGCGGTCTTCGGCGGCATGGCGTCGTGCCTCGGGGCGGAGATCTCGGCGGCCGTGCGCTGCCCCGGCTTTCCCGCATCTTGGCCGCGGGAACGACCCCCTGCAAGCGTCGCGGACGACGACGCCCGCGGCTCTCAGACGCGCAGCGTCGACATGCCGCCGTCGAGGCCGAGCACCTGCCCGGTCATCCAGCCGCTCTCCGCGGAGAGCAGAAACGCGGCCAACGCCGCGGCATCGGCCGGCGCGCCGAGCCGCTTGAGCGGATACCGCGCCGCCAGTGCCTCGCGCTTCTCCGGCGACGACAGCAGCCGGCCCGCGAGCGGCGTGTCGGTGAGGGCCGGGGCGATCGCGTTGACCCGCACCTTCGGCGCCCACTCCGCCGCCAGCGACCGCATGAGCCCCTCCACGGCCCCCTTCGACGCCGCCACCGACGCGTGCATCGGCATGCCCTGACCGACCGCCACGGTGCTGAAGAGCACCACACTCGCCGGGCCGCCGTCGAGCCCTGCGAGCCGCGGCTGCACGGCCTGCAGGAACCGCACGGCCCCGAGGAGGTTGACCTCGAGGTCGTGCCGGAAGTCGGCGAGGCCGAGGCTACGGAACGACTTGAGCGTGATCGTGCCTGGGCAGTAGACGGCGCCGTGCACCGCCTCCGGCGGCTCGGGCAGCCCGCCGTCGGCCGCCGCGAAATCGCACGCCGCGTGGTGGATCACGCCGCCGGGCTCGAGGCCACCGATGGTTCGCGACCAGACGTCGATCCGCGCCGCCGTCGGCGCGAGCCGGCGGACCAGCTCCAGCCCGATGCCGCTCGACCCGCCCGCGATCACGTAGGTTCCGGAACTCATGATGCGTCGTCCTTCTTCTCGGCCGGCCCGCGCCGGCGGCAGCGGTCACTACAGTACACCACGCGATCCCAGTCGCGTTCCCATTTTTTCCGCCAGGCGAACGGACGGCCGCAGGCGGGGCACGTCTTCGTCGGACGATCGCGGCGGCCGCCCTTCATGCCCGGTGCGCGGTCACCCACGGTAGGGGCCGGCGTTGAACACGTCGGCGGTGATCAGGTCGGTGATGTCGAGCATGTCGAACATGCCGTCGTAGTTGAAGTCGCCGAGCGACCACGTCGCCACGATGCCTGTGTTGAACTCGCCGTCGGCCATCAGGGCGGACATGTCGACCAGGTCCACCACGCCGTCGAGGTCGACGTCGCCCGCGGCGGCGAAGGCGATCGTGACCCCCGTCTCGTCGGCCCGATAGCCCACCGTCCGCAGGCCTTCGCTGGCGGCGGCCGGCGCGGAGATGATCCCGGAGGACCCGGCCCAGCCGCCCCCCACCCGCCCGGCGAGGAGCATCTCCCGCAGCTGGGGTTCGTCGATGCCGCCAACGGCCACGGCAAGACCGCCGATGCCCACGTCGATCAGGCCCCCGGCCAGGAGCGCCAGCGACGACGCCCCGACCGAGGTCGCCCCGACGTCGAGCACGAGCCGGCCGGCACTGCGCACCTCGATGCGGCCGCCACCCGTGGCCGACGGGTCGCGCACGATCACGGTGCCCTCCTCGACGAGCAAGCCGCCGGTGTGCGTGTTGGGGCTCGCGAGCACCAGCGTGCCTGTGCCCTGCTTCCGCAGAGCGAAGGGGCCGCTGCGGCCCCCGGCATCGACGACCGTCTCACCCGCCGGCACGCTCACGAGATACTCGGTGATCGTGGACACCGCCGCGTTGGCGGCGAGCCCGCCCGATGTCGCGGTGACCGTGGACGACGCGGCGGACGCAGGAGCGGTGAACATGCCCGCCGTCGACACCGTGCCGCCGCCCGTCACGCTCCACGTGAACACGGGCTGCGTGGTGAGCGGGATTCCGAACTGATCGGTGGCGGTGGCGGAGAACTGCTGCGCGGCCGCCGGCACCAGCGTGGCGGTGCCCGGCACGACCGTCAGGGCGGTGGCCGTCTGGCCGACCGTGACCACCACCGTCGACGTGGCGGAGCGGCCGTCGGCGTCGCGGAGCGTGGCGACGATCGCATAGGTGCCGGCCCGCACGAAGGTGGCCACCGTCGACTTGGCGGCATTCGTGCCGTTGGCCGAGAAGGTGACGCCCGCGGGCCCGACCGCTGACCACGAGTAGGC
>CAXNJC010000183.1:0-4285 GCA_964202525.1 Pirellulales bacterium | reverse complement strand
GCCTTGAGCGTCGCCCGGCTCGTGGCGATGGCGATGGTCGGAACCACGGTGTCGATGATCATCGGGGGCGACAGGGCGCCGGCGAGGCTCGGGTTGCCGGCCGCATCGGTGAAGCTGCCGGCCGCGATGGCCACCGTGCCCGAGCCGGTCGAGCTGACAAACGGCGTGAAGATCGCGGTGTAGGTCGTGCCCGAGCCGGCGAACGCCGAGAGCGTGCCGCCGGTCACGGCCACGTCGGCGGCGGTGAACGTGGTCGACGGCTCGCTGAGAGTGAAGGTGAGCGTCGCGGTGCGGAGCGATCGCAGCACCGGCCGGCTGGTCGCGATCGCCACCGAGGGGACGGCGGTGTCGATGGCTATGGCCGGCGAGAGCGCGGCTGCCGGGTTGGGATTGCCGGCGGCGTCGGTGAACGCTTCCGCCGCCACGCCGATACTACCGGTGCCAGTGAATGATGCAGCTGGTGTGAAGGTGGCCGTATAGACCGTTCCCGAACCCGTAAAGCCGGAGAGAACCCCACCCGTCACCACGATGTCGTCGGCCGTGAAGCCGGACGACTGCTTGCTGAGGGCGAACGTGAGCACCGCTGTCTCGCCGGCTCGGAGCGCTGGCCGGCTCGACGCGATGCCGATCGTGGGCACGATGGTGTCGATCAGGATCGCTGGAGCCAGGCTGGCCGGCGGGTTGTCGTTGCCGGCGGCGTTGGTGAACGAGCGGGCGACGACGGCGATGGTGCCGGGGACAGTCGAGGCGACGGCCGGAGTGAACACCGCGGTATAGGTTGCACCCGACCCCAAGAACGCCGACAGCGTACCGCCAGAGACCGTGATATCGTTGATGCCGAAGGTCGTGGAGGGCTCGCTGAGCGTGAAGGTGATCGTGGCCGTCTGGCCGGCCCGGAGCGCGGACTGGCTGGGGGTGATCGACGCGGTCGGCCGCACCGTGTTGATCGTGAGCGCGGGAGTGAGCGTCGCGGTGAGACTGCCGTTGCCGGCTTCGTCGCTGAACGCCCCCGCGGCAACCGTGACGGTGCCCGGGACGGTGGAGTTCGTGAACGGGGTAAACACGGCCGAGTAGGCTGTGCCCGAACCGGAGAAGGCCGAGAGCGAGCCACCCGTTACGACCACGTCGGCCGCGGTGAAGTCGGTCGCGGGCTCGCTGAGCGTGAAGGTCAGCGTGGCCGTCTCCCGAGCCTTGAGCGTTGACCTGCCCGCCGCGATCACGAGCGAGGGAGAGATGTCGTCGATCACGATCGAGGGCGTGAGCACGCCCGCGCTGTTCGCATTGCCAGCCACGTCGGCGAATGCTCCGGCAGCGACCTCGACCGTGCCGGTGGCCGAGTCGCTTGGGACGAACACCGCCGTGTAGGACGCGCCCGAGCCGGTGAAGCTGTCGATTCGGCCGCCCGTGACGGCGACGTCGGTGGCGGTGAAGGTCGTCGAGGGCTTGCTGAGCGTGAAGGTGATCAGGGCGGTACCGGTCGAGCGGATCAGCGAACGGTCGCTGGTGATCGTGATCGCCGGCGCGACCGACGTGATCGTGATGGCTGCCGAGTTGCGGCCAATGCCGCCCGTGACTGAGTTGCCCGCCGGGAAGGCCTGCCTGACCTGGATGGCACCTGCCGGGTAGGTCCCGTCGGGCAAGGTGAAGGAGGGATCGGACAGGCCATCGAGCCAGGTGGAGCCGCCGTCGAGGCTATGCTGCCAGACGGCGCCGCTGGCGAGTTGCAGGCCGGTGACGGCGACCCGGCCGTCGATACTCGTGCCGTCGCTCGCGGAATCGCCGGTGTCATTGATGAGCGCGAAGGCCGGTGTGGCCAGCGGCATCACGGGGCCGAGGGTCATCGACCAGTCACCGGCACCCACGGCGTTCATGGCCCGAACCCGGACCAGATACTCCGTGCCGTTGACGAGCCCCGTTACGTCGGCCGTCGTGACGGCGGAGGGGACGGTCTGGATCGCGCCGGGGAAGACCCCGGTCGAGGTGGTCTCGATCTCGTAGCCAACGATCGCCGAGCCGTTGGTCTGCGGAGGCGTCGTCCACGACAGCCTGACGGCGCCGTCGAGTGGCCCCGCCGCGAGGCCCGTGGGGGCGTCCGCCGGCTCTGAAAGCGTGATCCGGAATGAGGTCGAGCCATCGGTGCCGTTGGGGAGCAGCGTGTTGTTCGCCAAGTCGGTCAGCAGGCCCGTCACGCCGCCACCGTTTGGCCGCGTGGTCGCGGTGATCGTGTAGGTCCCGAGGCGATACACGGCAGCCGACTCCAGCACCACGCGATTGCTGGTCTCGAGATACCGGAATACGTAGTCCACGCCCTCCACGAGCGGCGTGCCCTCCCAGGCGAGGGCAAACGCATTCCGGTTGACCGTGGACTTGTCGATTCCGACGCCGACGTCGGAAAGCTGAAGGATGAAGCTCGTCTGCGTCCGGGCGCTCCGCCGCAGCACCACCACGTCCGGCTGCCCGCCTGCGAGGTCGTCGGCCCCCTCGTCGAGTGGCGTCGCGATTGCCGCGAAGGGCTGAGCGAAATCGACCCGGTCGATGGCACCGCGATCCTTGAAGACGTTGCCGCCGAGGCCGGGCTGGCTCGCCTGGCCTGGGTCGTCGCCGCGGAGCTGGCCGAAGAGGTCGCGATCCGGGGCCAGGATCGGCGACGCGCCGATGCCGACTGCGGCGTTGACCGAGACCACGTCCGTGCGGTCCTGCAGCGAGTTGAGCGCGCTGTCGATGATCGCGCTGCCCTGCACCGGGTAGAAGTTGCCTGCGGCCGCGTTCACAAAGGGATCGCCAGCGAGGGCGATCCCCTGGCCCTGCACGACGCCGGTGACCGCCGTGGCGGTGTTGGAGAATGCCGAGGTCGCCACGACCGTGCGCGCCGCCGACGAGCCATCGACGCGCACGCCGGTGGCGAGGTTGGCGAACACGTTGTTCAGCAGCGTCGGGCCGGCGTTCTCGGTGACATCGACGCCGATGCCGCGCGGACTGACCCCGCCGTAAATCGTGTTGTTGATGATCCGCCCGAAGGGCACCACGGCCGGCGGAACGGTGCCGGTGGTGGCGTCACCGCTGAACAGGATGCCACCGGTGCCGCTGGAGGCGACGACGTTGTTGGCCACCACCACGCCCGGCACCAGCCGGTTGGTGTTGAGAACGGGTAGGTTACGGGGCACGCCGGGGTGGGGTATGTCGCTCTCGCCGTCCCGCGCGGTGGCATCGATGCTGATGCCATACCCGCCCGCGTTGGCGATCAGGTTGTTCTCGATCAGGAAGGTGCCCTGCTCGCGAACGAGGTTCGAGTCGCCGAGAGTCGCGCCGAGTCCGAATGGCCGCAGGCCCGCGGCCACCAGCCGATCGTTGGTGTCGAACAGCTGCGTGATATCGCCGTCGACGATCGTGTCGGTGCCGCGGCGGATCTCCAGCTGGTATTCGCCGAACAGCGTCTGCTCGGGAACGGTGTCCGACTTGGGGGTGCTGATGCCGAAGAATGAGGTCTGGGAGGCGGCCGCTCCCGTGACCATCTCGCCGCGCTCCGCGAAGCCGACGATGATGTCGTCAATGTAGAAGCCCTCGAAATCATTGCTCTGGCCGCGCTCCGCGCTGGTGAAGTTGCCGGTGTCGCCGGCTGGCCCGGCGATGTCGTTGAGCACGCGGGCGGTGGAACTGAAGGAGAGAAGCGCTGAGGCCGCCACGGTCACGGGGCCGGAGAGCGTGACCTCGTTGGTGGCCGGATCGACGCCAGCCACGGTGATGGCGGCGGGAATGCCGAGGCCGGCGACGGTGTCGCCGACCTGGAGGTTCGCCACGCTGTCGAGCTGGAGCACGGCGGCCGCGGCGACGGGCCCCTGCGCCACCCGCGTCGTGGACCACGCCTGGGTGGCGTCGAACTCGCCGGCGGTGCTGAAGTCGAACCGCAGCTGGATGGACGCCGAGCCAGCGAAGGCGCCGAGGTCGATGCGAGCCTGCCGCCATGATCCCGTGCCGTCGAACAGCCGCTGTACGTGCTGGTTGGCATTCGTGGAGATCCGTGAGGACACCGACGCGAAGGCGGGCAGCTCGGCATCGGTCGTGTCGGGGCGGGAGAGGAACGAGTTATTGGTGGCCAGCAGGCTCCATGTCAGGCCGCCGTCAGTCGAGATCAGCGCCCGGGCGCTGTCGCGCATCTCGTCGGTCCTGCTCGAAGCCTGCTGTGTCTCGAGGAAGTAGTTGAAGTACAGCGTCGGCTTGTCGGCGTATTCGTAGCCCGCGAGGCTGAAGGCGTTGGTCGTCAGGCTGCCGTAGGCACCGCCGGGGA
>CAXNJC010000182.1:0-4296 GCA_964202525.1 Pirellulales bacterium | reverse complement strand
CCGAGCGCCGAGAAAAAGGCTTCCTCCAGCCCGGCACCGCTGGCGCCGACCAGCGCGGCGCGGGTGCCTTCGGCGATGATGCGGCCCGAGTCGATGATCACGAACCGGTCGCAGCGCCGCTCGATCTCGTGGAGCCGGTGGGTGGAGAGCAGGATCGTGCGGCCCTCCTCGCGCAGCCGGCCGAGGAGTTCGAACAGGTCACGGGCGCCGACGATATCGAGGGCGCTGGTGGGCTCGTCGAGCACGAGCACCGGCGGATCGTGCACGAGCGCCCGGCCCAGCGACACCCGTTGTCGCTGGCCCGACGAGAGCCGCCCGCACGGGCGGTCGACGTAGGCGTCGAGTTCCAGCCCAGCCGCCAGTTCCGCGATCCGCGCCTGCCGGCGGCGGGCGTCGAGCCCATGCAGCCGACCGTGGGAATCGAGCACCTCCCGGGGCGTGAGCCGGTCGGGCACCCCCGTGGTCGCCGACACGTACGCGAGCCGCTGCCGCACGCCGATCGGATCGAGCCGCACGTCCCGGCCCGCCACCATGGCCGTGCCCGACGTGGGGGCCAAGAGCGTGGCCACCACCCGCATAGTGGTCGTCTTGCCGGCGCCGTTGCCGCCCAGCAAGCCCACCATCTCACCGGCCGAGACGGTGAAGGACACGTCATCCACCGCCCGGACGACCGAGCCTGCGGCGCCGCGATACTCCTTCACCAGGTTCCGGACCTCGATCATCGCCAGCCTCGCCGCGGCACCGGGCCGGCTACTGTTCCATGACCTCGGACTCCTTGGCCCTCGCGAAGTCGCTGACGGTCGCCTCGTACTTCTTCGTCAACTCCTGCACGTCCTCCTTGCAGCGGTCGCAGTCGTCTTCGGTGAGGCCGCCGTCCCCCTTCTCGGTGTCGGCGGCCTTGTTGCCGTCGCGGCGGACGTTGCGGATCGAGACCTTGGCCTCCTCCGCGAGTTCGCGGATCCGTGCCGACATCTTCTTGCGGACGTCGGCGGAGAGCGGCGGGATCACGATCCGAATCACGCGGCCGTCGCTCTGCGGATTGAGGCCCAGGTCGCTGGCCTGGATCGCTTTCTCGATGTCCTTGATGGTGCCCGGGTCGAAGGGGCGGACCACGATCTGGTTCGGTTCGGGGGCACCGACGCTGGCCAGGGCCTTGATCGGCGTGGGTGATCCGTAGACCTCGACGCGGAGCGTGTCGACGAGGCCCGGATTGGCCCGACCGGTACGGATGCCGGTGAGGGCGTGGCGGAACACGTCCACCGCCTTCTCCATGCGTTCCTCGGCGTCGAGCAGGATGTCATCGAGCGGCATCGGGCGGGACTCCTGGGTTGGTGGATCGCCGGAGTATACGCCTTGGTACCGCCTACCGCCGCTGCCCGACGATCGTGCCGAGCCTCTCGCCCGCCACCGCCCGTTCGATGGTGCCCTCGCGGCGGTAGTTGAACACGAGGATCGGCATCCCGTGCTCGGCGCACTGGGAGATCGCCGTGCCGTCCATGACCCGCAGGTTCTGCTGGATCACCTGCTGGTAACTGAGCTCGGCGTAGAGGACGGCGTGGGGATTCTTCTCCGGGTCGTCGGAGTAGACGCCGTCCACGCGGGTGGCCTTCATGAGGATGTCGGCGCCGAGCTCGAGGGCCCGCTGGGCGGCGGCGGTGTCGGTCGTCACGAAGGGGCTGCCAGTGCCCGCCGCGAGGATCACGATCCGCCCCTTCTCGAGGTGCCGGCGGGCGCGGCGGCGGATGTACGGCTCAGCCACCCCGTCCATGCGGATCGCCGTCATCAGCCGCGTCTGAGCCCCGAGGCTCTCCAGGGCATCCTGAAGAGCGAGGCCGTTGATCACGGTGGCGAGCATGCCCATGGAGTGGGCCGTGGCCTCCTGGATCGCGGTGTTGCCCGCCGTGAACGATCCGCCGCGGAGGATGTTGCCGCCGCCGATCACGATCGCGAGCTGCACGCCCCGGGACGCCGCCTGCACCGTCTGGCGGGCGATGTGGACGACCTCCTCCATCGAGATGCCCCGCTCACCCTGCCGGGCGAAGCTCTCTCCGGAGAGCTTGAGGAGCACGCGCTTGTAGGGGGTGGAGTTCATCACCGGCATCCTCGGATCCGAACTGCGGAGGGTCGCATCCGGCCCGAAAACGCTCAGCGGCCGCAGATCCGCTGCAGCGGGCGGAACCGGCTCCGCCTCCTCACCCACCCAGCTTCCAGTTTTCCACCGACTTCACCTCGAGCCCCGCTCCCGTGGCGAGCTGCCCGACCGTCTGCTTGTCGTCCTTCACGAACGGCTGCTCCAAGAGCACGCACTGGCTGAAGAAGTTCCGCAGCCGGCCCTCGATCATCTTCGCGATGATGTTCTCGGGCTTGCCCTCCTTACGGGCCGCCTCGGAGAGGATCTCCCGCTCCTTGTCGACGACCGCCGGATCCAGATCCTCCTTGCGGATCGCCTGCGGGGCGAGGGCCACCACGTGCATCGCGATGTCCTTGGCAACCTCCGCCGCCTGGGCTCCCGAGACGTTGCCCGAGATCTCCACGAGCGCGGCCTTGGAGCCGTCGTGGTGGGCGTAGCCACCGCAGGCACCGTCGATCCGCTTGATCCGCGAGAGTTCGAACACCTCCCGCATCCGGTTGAAGAGGTCGTCCTTGAGCTCACCGAGCGTGCGGTCGGGATGGCTCATGCTCTTCTGGGCGAGCAGGTCGGCGGGCGTCGCCGCGCCCGGCCCGAGGGCAAGCGTCTTGGCGATGTCGTTGGCGAGGTCCTTGAAATCCTGGCTGCCGGCCACCGGCGGGCTCTCGCACTTGAACTCGACGATCGTGCCCACGCCCTTCACCGGATCGGCGTACACGGCAAGGCGGCCGCACGACGTCTCTCGGTCGGCCCGCATCGACTGCGTCTTGACGCCCTGCTTCCGCAGCCACTCGACGGCCTGTTCGGTGTTGCCACCACACTCGGCGAGCGCCTTCTTGCACTCCATCATCGGCAGGCCCGTCTTCTCCCGGAGGGCCATTACGGCGGCGGCGGTGATCTCAGCCATCGGACATTCTCCTCGCGACTTCGACTTCGTGGCTCTACTGCGGAGTTGGGAATCGGCACACGGCGGGGCCCAACCCTGCCCCCGGGCCCTACGCGGCCCAACACCTCACCGACGGAAGACCGCAGGCCCGCTCAGGCCTTCGGCTTCTGCGGCACCGAACGCTTCGCGACCATCGGCCGGGCCTTCGGCTTGGGCTTCGACTCGCCGTCGGCACCGTCGGCGCCCTCGGCAGAGGCCTGCGCCTCGGTGGCCGTCTGCGACTTGCCCTCGAGGATCGCGTCGGCGAGCCGGGCCGCGACCAGTTCGATCGAGCGGATCGAGTCGTCGTTGCCGGGGATCGGCAGGTCGACGAGGTCGGGATCGCAGTCGGTGTCGATCAGCGCGACGGTGGTGATGCCCATCTTGCGGGCCTCGTTGACCGCGTTCTTCTCCTTCTTGGGATCGAACACGACGAGGCACTCGGGCAGCCGCGACAGCGTGCGGATGCCGCCGAGATTGCGGAGCATCTTGCGGTGCTCACGACGGAGCGACGACTGCATCTTTTTGGAATAGCTGCCGAACGCATCCGACGGAATCAGCGTCTCGAGTTCCTCGAGGCGGGCGAGGCGGTTGCGGATCGTGCGGAAGTTGGTGAGCGTGCCGCCGAGCCACCGGTCGCTGACGTAGGGCATGCCGCAGCGGGCCGCCTCGCGAGCCACGGCCTCGGCGCCCTGCCGCTTCGTGCCGACGAACAGGATCAGGCTGCCGGTCGAAGCGACCTGCTTGAGGTACTTGCGGGCCCGCAGCAGGCCGCGGATCGTCTCGCGGACGTCGATGATGTGGATGAGATTGCGACGGCCGTGGATGTACGGCTTCATCTTCGGATTCCACCGACTGGCACGGTGGCCGAAGTGGACGCCGGCTTCGATCAGTTCCTGGGCCAAGACGTTGGACACGCTGACACGCTCGCTGGGGACGCGGGGACGAAAAATGGGCGGACGGGGCCGAAAACCCGTAGCACCGCAAACTATCGGCTTTTTTCGGCCCCTGTCAACGTGCCTCCGCCGATTCCGGCCGCGGCCCCGTTCGGGGGTGCGTTCACTCCGCTCGCGGCGGGGCACGGCTTGAATGCGTGGGTTTCGGCTTACTAGACTCCGCCCTGCCCCGCAGCGGCGGCTTCTCCGGCCTGCCCCGCCTGCCCTGTCCCCGCCCGGAGTCCGCCGCGAGATCCCCATGCGCCACGTCCTCTCCGCCACCGTCCAGAACGTGCCGGGAGTGCTCG
>CAXNJC010000181.1:0-4318 GCA_964202525.1 Pirellulales bacterium | reverse complement strand
CTCGCCGCGGGCTCGCCCCGGATGCACTCGCTCGCGCTCGACACGTATCCAGAGTTTGAGTTCACGCCCGGCATGCTCGCCGCCCTGCGGCAGATGCCGGCGCTTCGGACGGTCTTCATCGACGCGGCAGTTCGGCCCGAGGACGAGCCGGCGATGGCCCGCCAGGTCGCCGAACTCGAACAGGCTGTGCCGCGGATTAGCGTCCTCCCGGGCCGCTATTCGGCGAAGCGGGTGTTGGCCGTCGGGTATGTGGTCTTCGCCCTGGCCGGCATCTCCTGGGTGTTCTGGTTTCAGGCGGCGACCCTGCTCGCTACGCCGCTGGCGTGGATGCTGCCCCGCCGGTTTCCGCCGCATGCCGTCTGGCCGACGGCCGTAGCCGCTGCAGGCAGCGCGGCGTTTTTCATCCTATGCCATGGCTTCGGCGTCGCCTGGCTGCCGGCGGTCGGGCTCGCCCTCTTTGCCTGCGGCGTCGGGCTGTATGGGCCGATCTTCGACGACACGCCCGGCTGGCCCACGCGGCTCACGCGGCTGGCGATCGGAGCCGACTATGCCGGCGGCTTCCTGATCGGCAGCTTTTTTCTGGGGGCGGCGGCGACGGCCGATCGCTGGCTCACGGGGTACGAACCATTGGCCGCCCTTGCCCTCGTCGTCGCGGCGGCCGCGTCGCTCGGCTGGAAGATCGCTCGCGTTGCTCGGCTGCCGCGGATCCTGGCCGAAGGGGGGAGGGAGGCCCTCGTCATGGTTCGCATGGCCGCGGCAGGGAGGCCGGCGACGTGGGCACCTGCGGCGGGTGCGGGCCACGCCGACGGCAGATGGTGGCGGCCCGACGCCGCGATCGACAGCCAGCTGGCTCGACCGCTGCCGACTGCGACCTCGGCTGCGGCCGTGTTCGCCGACATGCTCCGGCGGCCGCAGTCGCGGCTGCAGATCCTGTGGTTGGTCGGGTTCATGCTCGTGGGCGCTGGCGTCGTCTCCGCGCTCCCCGCGATCCTCCCCGGGAGCGGCACGGCATCATGGCGGCAGTCGAATGGGTGGCCTGCGATGGTTGCGGTTCAGTTCGCTTGTCAGGCCGCCGCGATCGCTCTTTCGACGACGGCCGTGATGTGGACGCAGCGGCGTGAGAGCCTGGCGCTCGACTTCCTCCGGCCGGTGTCGCGGCGGGACTATTGGCTGGGCCTGCGCGGAGCGATCGCCCGCGACCTCATCCTGCCCCTGGCAGTCGTGGCTACCGGCCTCGTGATGGCGGCGAGTTGGTGGGGCCAGGGACGACCGCTTCTCTGGCTCGTGTCGGCCGTGGGGTTCGGCGGCCTCGTCGCCACGGCCCACGCGATGCTGCTCGTCATCGCCACGGCCCGCCGCCCGCTCATCGCGACGACGATTGCTGTCATCGTTTTCGCCACTGTGGGAGTTGGGCTCGTCCTGGCGGTCGGAGAGGCGTTTCGGTACGTCCGGTATGGCGGGTCGCTCGGCTGGTGGCCGTCCGTCGCCGGGGCGTTCGCCGTTCTGGTGGCGGGCCTCGCGATCCGCGCGGGCGTGCTCGCGCGGCTCGAGGATCGCGAGATCGGCTGACCGGTGAGGCCGAGCCAGACGGTTGCAGCCCCCGCGTCGCTGGCCGGTTGTTCCTCGCTTGCCCGCCAGATGCAGATGGACTAGACTAAGTTTAGTCCACGTGGATACGGGGCGTGTGTCGCAGCCCCGCGAGGTTTCTCCATGGCCACCGTGATCAACATCCATCAGGCGAAGACCCATCTCTCGAGGATCGTCGATGACGTGGCGGCCGGTCGGGAAGTGATCATCGCGAAGGCGGGCCGCAAGGTGGCGCGGCTGGTGCCGATCGACGCGCAGCCACGACCCAAGCGGTTCGGCGGACTCAAGGGGCGGGTCAAGGTGCCGGACGACTTCAACGCGCCTCTCGACGCCGCCGTGATCGCCGCCTTCGAGGGTGGAGCGTGAGCAGGATTCTTCTCGACACCCACCTGCTGCTCTGGGCGGTCGCCGAGCCCCGAAAGCTCCCGCCTGGGGCCCGCAGGCGGATCGAGGAGGCGGACGTCTTCGTCAGCGCGGCATCTCTCTGGGAGGTGAGCATCAAGGCTGCGCTCGGAAAGCTCACGGCAGATCCCGCCGAACTGCTGGCGGAGATCGAGCCTGCGGGATTCACGCTGCTGCCGATCACGGGCGAGCACGCGGCTGCCGTCGCCAAACTGCCGGCGGTGCATGCGGATCCGTTCGATCGGATGCTCGTGGCGCAGGCGAAGACGGAGCCGCTGCTGCTCGTGACCAACGATGCCGTGCTCGCCGGGTACGGCGACTGTGTGGAGCTGATGGCGGCAAAGCCGCGACGCTGACGCCGAGAGTTACGTCGCCGGGCGGTGGGCCACGGGTGAGACTTCCTCGAGACGAAACTCCTTGCGACTCATCGCCTCGTAGTGGTGGCCGATGTCGATCTGGGCGCCTTCAGTCACCCGGTTGCCATGCTCGTCGAGCCGGGCGTTCATCGTGGCCTTCTTGCCGCTGCGGCAGATCGTCTTGATCTCGATGAGGTTGTCGGCCCACGCCAGCAGGTACTTGCTGCCCTCGAACGGCTCGCCCCGGAAGTCGGTGCGGATCCCGTAGCAGAGCACCGGCACCGAGAGCTGGTCGCAGACCCGCGTCAGCTGCAGCACCTGCAGCGGCGTGAGGAACTGCGACTCGTCGATGAGCACGCAGTGCACCGGCCCATCGGCCTGGGCCGCGGCGACGGCGGCATAGAAGTCGTAGGCGTCGTCGAATGCGATCGCCTCCTTCGTAAGCCCGATGCGGGAG
This sequence comes from Pirellulales bacterium, assembly GCA_964202525.1. Taxonomy (GTDB): domain Bacteria; phylum Planctomycetota; class Planctomycetia; order Pirellulales; family UBA1268; genus QWPN01. Next base: position 1,516 of record CAXNJC010000181.1, on the reverse strand, counting down.
TGGATGCAATGCGCGCCGCTGCGGTCGTCGATGGCCGGCGTGTAGAGCAGGGCCCGCATGCCCCGCTCCTCGTAGTTGTGCGCCGACTGGAGCAGCGTCGTGCTCTTGCCCGCGTTCATCGCCGAATAATAAAAGTAGAGTTGGGCCATGGCTGCTTCAGTGTCAGCGCTTGGCCTGCGGGCGCACAGCCCCGCGGCGCCGCGTCCGGGAGGAACCGCTCGTCGGCAGGTCGATCCCTTGGGCGGCGAACTGCCGCTCCACCTGCTCCACCCAGCCGCGATTGGCGGCCGGGCTCGCGGGACTCGGGTGGAGGATGCTCATCACCGCCGGGCCCTCGCCGCCGAGCGCCTCGCGGGCCCGGGCCGCGGCGAAGGCGCCCACACCGATCACCCACTGCGGCTGGCACCAGGCCACGAGCCTTCGCAAGGCCTCGTCGCAGACCGCGAACAGCGGCTCCCGCTCCCCGGATGGCAGCTTGTCGGGCGTGCGGTTTTTTCCCGATGCCTCCATGAACACGAGCGGACAGTAGTTGGCCACGAGAAAGCGGTCGCTGAAGGCGTCGGCCGAGCCGAAGCGATCCTGCACCCAGCCCCACACCCGGCGGCCGCTCACCTCGCTCCGCGTGCAGGCGAAGCCCTCGATCGGCCGCTTGGGATGGAGTCGTGCCGGCTGGTCGACCTTCGCCTCGATGCCCAGGAAGTCGCGGACAAATCCGACTTCGCCAAAGGGCACGCCGGTCTGGGCCATGCCCCAGGGGCCGGGGTTCATGCCCAGCAGCAGCCCCTCGACCCGCTGCCGCGCGTAGCGATCGAGATAGGCCTCGTGGCTGCGCCGCGCGTAGACGAGCGGGTTGTAGGTGCATGCCGTCGGCGCGCGGAACACGAGCGCGTCGGTCTCGCGAGCGAGCCAGCGGGCGATGGCAATGGGTTTCATGGCGGGATCACGGCGGCCGGTGCGGTCGGTTTCGGGCGGACCCGTACGCTAGCCGCCCGGGTGGCGGTCGGGCGAGCCGGCTGCGGACGTCACCGCAGGGCGGTCGCGGGTCCGCCGCGTGGCTGCGGCCGAACCGGGGCGGTACGATACAGGGCTGGCGGCAGGCCGCAGGCCGTCTGGAGTTTTCGGCATGACCGCGCCGCAGCCATCGTCCGTGCCGATCCCCGCGACGTCCCGCGACGGCTGGATCGCGCTGCCGCCCGACCTCGTCCGGCGGCTGACGATGTTTCGTGGCCATGTCCGCCGCATCAAGTTCTTCGAGGCGGCCTGCGTGGCCCTCGCTGGCATGGCCCTGGCGTTCCTCGCGGTGTTCCTCTCCGACCGGCTCGGTGAGACTCCGGCGGTGGTCCGCTTCGCGCTGCTCGCGGCCGCCCTCGCGGCCTGCCTCGCGGTGCCGCTGGCGATCCGCCGCTGGGGCCTGGGGCTCGCGTCGCTCGAGCAGGTGGCGCGGCTGATCGAGCGGCGGTTCCCCACGATCGGCGACGAACTCCTCGGCATCATCGACATCGTGCGCACCGGCGCC
>CAXNJC010000180.1:0-4318 GCA_964202525.1 Pirellulales bacterium | reverse complement strand
ATCGCCGATGGGCAGGAGCAGTCCGCCGCAGTTGCAGACCATGAAGATGAAGAACACCAGCGTGTGGGCGACGTGCCGCCGCTCGCTGTTGGTGTCGAGCAGCGGCCGCACGAGGAGCATCGCGGCCCCCGTCGTGCCGATGAAGCTCGCGAGGGCCGCCCCCACGGCGAGGAACGCGGCATTGGTCGTGGGCGTGGCCTCGAGGTCGCCCTCGATCCGCACGCCACCGGTCACGACATAGAGCGCGAACAGCAGGGTGATGAAGGGGACGTATTCCGACAGGATGGCGTTGGCCAGCACGGCGCCGACGGTGGTCCACAAGGGGCCCGACGCGGCGGGAGGCACGACCGCGTGTGCCGGGAAGTGCAGGTCGATCGGATGGCGGTGGCCGAGGAGGTAATACGCCAGCGTGACCGCGGCCAGCAGGCCGGCCACGAGGAGCTTCGACGAGTTGTGCTCCCACCAGTGCGCGGCCGCCGGGACGAGCGGCAGAACGGCGATGGCCCCCAGCAGGAGCACGAACGGAATCACCGTCAGCAGCGGCGGCGCCTCGGCGGCGTGGCCCGCGGCGGCCGGCGGGTTTTGGTGCCCGGCGTCGTGGTGGGCGTGGGCGTCGGCGTGGGCCGCTTGTGAGGCGACGAGCAAATCGCGACCATGCTGGGGAAGCCCGATCGCGACCGCCGCCACGTAGGTCGCCAGCGCCAGGGCGATGCCCGGCAGGGCCAGGTTGGCTCGTCGGGCGGACGGAGCATCGTGCATCGGCGGGGCTCCTCGGCGGGTGGACACGAAGCTGATCGTATGAAACACCCGCCGCTCCCGGAAACCTCGAACTCTCAGGCCCCCGCTGCGGAAGTCTGGCTGCGGGGCAACCCGCGGCCCGCCGTCGTTCTCGGCGCTGTGCTCGTGGCCGTGGCCGCTGCGGCCATCGTGACTGTGGTGGTCGCGCGGCCGCCGGCGTGGATCACGGCGCTCGTGGCTGCGGCCGCGGTGGTCGATCTCATCGTCGCCGCCGGGTTCGTCTGGGCCGCAACCCTCCCCCGGCTCGTCCGCCGCGGCGATGCGATCGAGATCCGGCTGTCGCCCCTGGGGATCGAACGGGTACCGCTCGAGGTCGTCGAGTGCGTGTTCCCGGGCTCCCAGCCGCTGGGCGACGACGACGGCACCGCCGACCGCCGCGTCGGGACCCTCGTGCTGAGGCTGGCCGAGCGGGCCACGGAGTGGCGAGCGCGTCCGGTGGCCCCGGCCTGGGGCGCGTGGGAGGATGGCAACGTGGTGTTCGACGGCCGCTGGTGCGAACCGCTCTCCCAGGCGGTCGCCCGCGATCTCTCCGGTCGCTTGCTCGAGGCGCGTCGTCAGCTGCGGCCGGAGGCTTCGGCATGACCGTGCCGGGCGGTCTCCCGGGCGGACTGCTTGTGAGCGTTCGCTCAGCCGACGAGGCCACGGCGGCGGTGGCCGGTGGAGCCGCGATCATCGACGTCAAGGAGCCGGATCGCGGGCCGCTCGGTGCCGCGGAGCCCGCGGTGGCCGCTGCCGTGGCGGCCGCGGTCGGCATGGTCCCGTGGACGCTCGCCTGCGGCGAACTCGCCGCCGGTGCCGACTATGTGGCGAGCCACGTGCGGCGGGTGCTCGCTGCCGGCGGGCCGCGACGGCCCACCCCGTTCGCGGTGAAGGCAGGTCCCGCTGGCCTCGACGCCGCCGCATGGCGGCGCGCGTTCGACCGTCTCGCGTCCGGCCTGCCCGCCGGCATCGCGGCGGTGGCCGTGGCGTATGCCGACCATCGGTGGGCGGCTGCCGCGGAGCCGGCCGAGATCCTCCGCGCGGCGGCCGACGCGGGGGCGGGGATGGCGCTCGTTGACACCTTCGACAAAGCCGGGCCGGGCGTCGTGTCCTGCGTGGGCCTGCCGGAGATCCGCTCCTGGCAGCTGCTCGCCGAAGCCCTCGGCCTCCGCCTCGCCGTGGCCGGTCGGCTCACGGTCGGCGAGGCGGCTGCCGTCGCCAGCCTCGGGGTGTGGGTGGTTGGCGTGCGGTCCGCCGCCTGCGGAGGCCTGCGAACCGGGCGGGTCGATGCCGGGCAGGTGGCGCACCTCGTGGATACACTCGCGGGAGCGGCCGCCCGGGCGGGCGGCGCATCTTCCGGAGGTCAGGCGTCATGAAGTCGATGGAGGTTCGCGTTCCCCACAGTCTGACCCAGGAGGAGGTGCGGCGGCGACTGGACGAGGCGCTGGTGCGGGCCCGCACCGACTATGCCGACAAGGTCGGCGCGATCGAGGCGACGTGGCGTCCCGACGGCAGCCTGACGCTGGCCCTCGACGTGGTCGGGATGTCGATCGACAGCGAGGTGGAAGTGCTTGCGGAAGAACTCGTGGTGCGGCTGCAGGTTCCGGGCATGGCGGGCCTGTTCGCGGGCCGGATCCGCTCCGGCATCGAAGAGCGGCTCGGTGGCCTGCTGGGCGGCCCGCAGGTCTGACGGACCGCTCGTCGGAGGGGGCCGGTCGCGACGGTTGAACCGGCCACGACCGGGTGGACGGCGGCGTCCGAGGTCTCGGCCTTTGAAATGTCGATTTCCCGAAGGGATACTCGAGCCTCATGAAACACTCCACGACTTCGATTCGCCCGGTTCGGGCTGCCGCCGCCGTCTCCGTGATGGCGTGCCTCGCCGCGTCTGCGGTGGTCCTTCCCGCCACCCGGGCGCTCGCCCAGGCGGGGGCCACCACGCCGGCGGGTGTCCCAGAAGACGATCCGTTTGCAGATGAGCTCAACCCGTTCGGTCGCGGTCCCGACCGTCGGCCCGAGCCGGCGCAGCAGCCCGCGGCCCGGGGCACCGACATGCCCGAACTGCCCACGCCCCGCCCCGCGCCCCAACTGCCGGTGCCGTTTCCGGAGACCACGGTGCCGGGGGATCCGGCGCGGCGTCCTGACCGGCCGCGGGCCGACTCCCGGATGCCGATGGAGCGTCCGCGGAGCCGCGATGCCTGGGAGCCGACCCCGGCCGAGGAACTGCTGATCGAGGCCGAGAAGCTCGACAAGGCGGGCAAACTCGCGGAGGCCCGCGACAAGCTCCGCGAAGTCATCAAGCTCGACCCCAAGTTCACGCTCGGCTACCTCGCGCTCGGCGTGACGCTGCGGCGAATGGGCGACTTCGAGGGGAGTGTGGACGCCTGCTCGAAGGGGCTGGCGATCGATCCGCAGGACTCGGAGCTCTACCTGCGGCGCGGTATCGCCTGGTTCCACCTCGGGCTCTACGGCATCGCCCTCGAGGATTTCGAGGATGCCGCCGGCATCGCCTACGACGACCCCCGTCCGGAACTCTGGCGCGGCCTTACGCTCGTCGAGCTCCGCCGCCCGCTCGAGGCGATCAACGCGTATGCGTCGAGCATTCGCCGCGACCGCGGCTACATGCTCGCCTACCTGAACCGCGGCCTGGCCTACCTGCGGACCGACGAACCGCGCAAGGCCGAGTACGACTTCAATCAGGCGATCCGGCACGATCCGGACGACGTGCGGGCGTGGTTCAATCGGGGCGTCGCCCAGGCTCAGCAGGGCAAGTTCGCGGAGGCGGTCAACTCGTACGCCGAGGCCCTGAAGCGGGATCCGAAGCACGAGCCGTCGCGGCGAAACATCGAAGTGGCCCGCAGCATGGCCGGGCGCACCGCGGCGCGGCAGCCGTAGCGTTCATCCTGTTCGGCGCGGCAGATGCCGGGCAGGTCGGTCTTCGTCGGCTGGCGTGGCTTGGGGCGTCAGGAATCTGCAACTGCGGGCGCCGTGCGGGCTGCACCGCGCAGGGCTCGGGGCCGCTCACGCTCCGTCGCCGGACGTTCACCTCGGCCCGGCCGATCCCGCCTGCGCGAGCGCCTCGTCGATGCCGCGCCGGTCCGCCGACCACGATGACTTCGGGCACGCGTCATCGCGGCTGGCTCGTCGCGGACGCGGGGGGAGCGAACACCCGCAGGGCGCCGCCGTCGATGTTCCAGGCCAGGCCGAGCGGCTCCACGACGGCGTCGAAGAGCTCGTCGCGGGTCAAGTTGTCCACGCGGACCCGCACGATCTCGGCGGGGGCGATGCCCCGGGCCGCGAGCGATGCGGCGTCGATCTCCGGAGCGAGCGCGAACCGCCGGGCGAGCGCTGCCACGGCCTGATCCAGCGGGGCCTCGAGCCGGAGCGTGTGCCGTTCTTCCGGCGGGTCTTCGGTCGGCCGGCGGCGGGGCTGGATCGCCGGCCGCTCGGCCGTGGGACCCGCGGGCGCGGCCTTGTCCACGGCCGGAACCACCTCGCCGCCGTCGGCCGTCCAGGCGGCCCGGAGGTCGTAGTCCGCGAGGAG